>NZ_CAWUDO010000015.1:0-113398 GCF_963920935.1 Nostoc sp. CCY 9925
ATGACTAATGACTAATGACTAATGACTAATGACCAATGACTAATGACTAATGACTAATGACTAATGACTAATGACTAATCTACATACACTTCGAGGTCGGGAACAACGGACAGCTTGGATCTTACTAACACCAGCATTGCTGCTGCTGTTGTTGGTATTTGGTTACCCGATTTTACGAGCATTCTGGTTAAGTGTATTTACTAGGAATCTGGGAACGGAGCTACAACCGGTATTTTCTGGTTTGGAGAATTACGTGCGGATGGCGGGGGATGGTCGTTTCTGGCAGAGTTTGTGGATCACAACTGTGTTCACAACAGCATCCGTTGTCTTGGAACTACTGCTAGGACTTTTAATTGCTCTAGTTCTCAATCAGGCGTTTTTGGGGCGAGGCTTAGTGCGTACAATCGCGATTCTACCTTGGGCTTTGCCTACCGCTCTGATTGGTTTGGCGTGGGCTTGGATTTTTAACGACCAATTTGGAGTTGTCAACGATATTCTGCGGCGGGTCGGTCTGATTCAAACTGGGATTAACTGGTTAGGAGATCCAACGCTGGCGATGATAGCATTGATTTTTGCTGATATTTGGAAAACTACGCCGTTTATCAGTATCCTGTTGCTAGCTGGGTTGCAGTCGATATCAAAAGACCTCTACGAAGCTTATTCGGTGGATGGAGCAACTGCTTGGCAAAGTTTCCGCAATATTACCCTACCACTGCTACTACCGCAAATCTTAATTGCAGTGCTATTTCGGTTTGCTCAAGCTTTCGGAATTTTTGACTTAATTGCTGTGATGACTGGGGGTGGCCCTGGTGGTGCTACTGAAGTGGTGTCATTGTACATCTACTCCACGGTGATGCGCTACTTAGATTTTGGTTATGGAGCAGCCTTGGTAGTGGTGACATTTTTAATATTGGTTACTGGGGTGGCGATCGCTAGTTTCTTGCTCAACAAATCTCGTGCCAAAACATCAGGAGCCATTTAACCCATGAGTGTAGTACCCCAACCAGTTCCAACAACTCCAAAACCAACAGGGCGGACTAAGTTTTCTCCTAAAAAAATCTTGCTGCCGATAGCAATTGTATTAGTAGTGCTGTTTAGCCTAGCGCCAGCCCTATGGCAATTGCTGACTTCGTTTAAAGTGAATGAAGATATTGCCGCCGTTCCTACTGTTTATTTCCCCACGCGATTCACTTTTAATCACTACATTGAGTTATTTACTCGTCGTCCATTTTGGCGCTACATTTTCAACAGTGCCTTTGTATCCATTACTTCCACAACTGTAGCTTTAGCGATCGGCGCTCCTGCTGCCTATGCCCTGGCACGCTTACGCCCTTGGGGTGAACGAGTTATTCTTGCCAGTGTTTTAATTGTGACTTTATTTCCTGGAATTCTGTTATTTTTGGGACTGTTAGAAGTTATTCAAGCGCTCAAACTGGGCAACAACTATCTGGCGCTGATTATACCCTACACTGCAATCAATTTACCGCTAACAATTCTAGTACTGAGAAGCTTTTTCCAGCAATTACCAAAAGACTTAGAAGATTCCGCCAGAGTCGATGGCTACAACACTTTTCAACTACTGTGGCAAATCGTGTTGCCTATGACCCTTCCCGCCTTAGTAACTACTGGAATTCTCACCTTTATTTTTGCCTGGAACGAGTTTATCTTCGCTCTGACGTTTATGACTCGTGAAGAGTTGAAGACGATTCCTGTTGCTGCTGCCCAGTTGGGTGGTGCGACAGTATTTGAAATTCCCTACGGTGCGATCGCCGCTGCGACTGTGGTGGGAACTGTGCCCTTGGTTTTACTAGTTTTGTTTTTCCAGCGCCGGATTGTCCAAGGTCTGACTGCTGGGGCTGTAAAAGGATAAAAAGAAAAATGGCTAAACTCGAAATCAAAAATTTAAATAAAACTTATAATCCTAAAGTCGTTCCTGTCAAAGACGTTAGCTTAACTGTAGATAACCATGAGTTTCTGACTTTACTTGGGCCTTCCGGCTGTGGCAAATCCACCGTTCTACGCATGATTGCTGGTCTTGAGGAACCTACTCGCGGTCAAATCAAGATTGGGGATGTAGATGTTACCTATAAGCGAGCAAGCGATCGCAATATTGCAATGGTATTTCAAAGCTATGCACTCTATCCCCACATGACAGTGTACGAAAATCTCGCTTCTGGACTGAAGCTGAGAAAAGTACCATCAGCAGAAATTCAACGGCGAGTGGCAGAAGTGGCAGAAGTTTTAGGATTACAAGAGTTGATGAACCGTAAGCCTGGTCAGATGTCTGGAGGTCAACGGCAGCGTGTTGCCGTCGGTCGTGCTTTGGTGCGTAATGCCAATGTGTACCTGCTAGACGAACCTTTAAGTAACCTAGATGCACTGCTGCGCGAACGAGTCCGAGCCGATCTCAAGCAAATTTTTGCAGCCCAAAAAGTGCCAGTTGTCTACGTCACCCACGACCAAACAGAAGCAATGACACTCTCCACGAAAGTAGCTTTGCTCAACGATGGCTATGTGCAGCAACTTGACCCACCCGACCGCATCTATAACCATCCAGCTAACTTATTTGTAGCTGGATTTGTTGGTAGTCCCCAAATGAATTTGCTAACTCTACCCTGTCAGGGAAAATACGCAATTTTGGGTAGCTTCCAAGTGCCTCTGCCAGATATACCAACTGTACCGCCACAGATTGTGCTGGGTATCCGCCCAGAAAATGTCCGCATTGCCCAACCAGGTGATACCCAAAAGATTCGAGGGCAAGTGTATTTAGTGGAAAACTTGGGGATGCACTATTTGGTTAGTGTCAGGGTTGAGGGTTCACAAACTGGAGCGATTACAGTACGTGCTTTGTTACCAATAGGCCAAAACTGGAGTGGCGAGGATATTACACTGGCATTGCCCCCTGAGGATATTCATTGGTTTGATGTTCAATCTGGTCATGCTCTTGTCAAAAGGCAAATGTTAGGCGTTAAGGGCTAGCAGATAGCCCAACTGTTGTTGAAGACGACATTGATAGCGATCGGACAACAAAATAATAAATACTCTATTAGGGGACTGTATCCCTTTCCACCTTCCCCGTTCCCCTTTCCCCTTCTTGATCGGTTTTATTTACATAATTAGGGTCTTCAGTACCAAGCAGTTTGTCCCAGAACGTAAAATACAAACCGTAGTGTACTTTATACTTGCGGTGATGTATTGAGTGATGTTTAGAACCAATGAGCCACTTTCCAATCCAGTCGCTCCTAGATGAGGTGGGTAATACCTCAAATCCGAGATGGGTAAACACTGCCCATACTGTCATAGTTATAAGTGCGGCCACTAAAGTGACAAAATGTAGCGGAACTATGTAGCTAACACCTACAAAAAAAAGTGCTTGCACGATCGCCTCTGGCAAATCAAATGCAGAAGAACTCCAAGGCGTTGGTTCTCCCGAACGGTGATGTCCATCATGCATCCATTTAAAAATTAGAGGGTGATGAAACATCCTATGGACAAAGTAAAAGTATGTATCCTGAAGAATTAGCACCAAAACAAAGCTAGCTACCAAATACCACAGCCCATATTCGTATAAATTAGTGTATAATAACGTTTTTCCTAAAATATACTCTGAAATGATAAACGCTCCAGAAATACCAAAAATGACTGCGGAGATGACCGATAATTGAATATCATTTATAATCGAAGAATTCATCAACGGTTTCAAACGCAAACTCTTGTTGGCGAGAGACTTTCCCAGAACTGAATAAAAGAGCAAATATGCTCCTCCAGCTATCAGAAAATATCTGGCAAGAGTAATAACGAAGAAGAAAAACCAATAATACAAAAATGAGTGGTGCGTCAATTAGACCTATCCGTAAGATTAATTTAGTGAAGTAAAAATACTAATTATATCTACAATAGCTAACTTTTACTTAATTTATTAATCGACAAAATTCACTGTTCATTTTACAATGCTGAATACTCTAAGAATTGTATATTTAAATTTCTTAATAGAATTTAAAGTCTCGTTTGTTACATAGACACTGAAACTTTTGCTGTTTGCAAAAAAAATGTTATTGATCGACTTCAAACTAGGGCAACCAAGCCAGTAGAAGGAAGTCAAAATTTTACGAGAATGGTAAAAATAATTTGATATCTTAGTGATCTAAGCATTAGTTGTCATTCCCCTATGAATCGTTCCGCCTGCCTCATCTTCAATCCAGTAGCCGGTCAAGGCGATCCAGAATTAGAGCTGGCAGAAATTCGAGCAATATTAGAGCCAGAAATTGATTTAGATATTTATTTAACAACTGAGGAAATTGGTGCCGACGCCCTAGCGTATGCAGCAGTAGAGCGAGGGGTAGATGCGATCATTGCTTCGGGAGGAGATGGTACTCTCTCCGCAGCGGCGGCGGCAGTAGTAAGTACTGATATCCCATTTGGTATAATTTCTAGAGGTACAGCAAACGCTTTTGCCACAGCTTTAGGAATTCCTGACACGATCGCAGGTGCATGTCAGACAATATTGCAGGGAGGAACGCACAATGTAGACGTAGCTTATTGTAACGATCTGCCAATGGTACTGTTAGTAGGTGTTGGGTTTGAGGCTGAAACCGTAGAACTAGCAGATCGGGAAGCCAAAAATCGTTTTGGGATGATGGCCTACGTTTTAGCAGGAATTCAGCAACTGAGAAACTTAAAGAACTTTGATGTTGAAATTGAAACTGAAGACAGAATAATTAAAACTAGCGCTTGTGCAGTGACAGTCGCCAATGCCGCGCCCCCGACTTCAGTATTAGCACAAGGGCCAGCCGGTCTAGTTTATGACGACGGGCTACTAGACTTAACAATTGTAGCTCCAACTAGTAAAGCCGGAGCGATCGCCGCGACATTCCATCTCTTCCAAACAGCTTCTACAGGCAACGCAGCAGAACGCAATGACATTGGTTACCTGCGAGCCAAACAATTTAAAATCACCACAGAGCCACCACAAAAAGTTGTTCTGGATGGCGAAATCATCGGTACAACACCAATAGAAGTTAAGTGTGTGCCAGCAGGCTTAAAAGTTTTTGTGCCACTAATAGAAGAAGTTGAGCCTACAGAAAAACTAGAGGGACTCCCTAACTTGATTATTGAGATGAAAAATCCAGCAACGGAGTGAGCACTGAGTTAGAAGTTATTCTCTCTCCCCCTGCTTCCCCTGCCTCCCCTGCTCTTCCTGCCCCCTCCCACCCAATTGAAGATTCAGGAGTTAGGTTGCATTGAAACTAGTATCCGATCCAGCTATTACTAAAAAAATTCGCAAAATGAGTCAGCGGGTACGATGGCAAGACCCGTTGATTGTGGAACGCAACATCGACCAAACTCGATTAGTGCTCGATGATGGTCATGCAGACGATTCGGAGTTTTCGTTTTTAGTTGTAGGTGATAGTGGTTCTGGAAACCATCAGGGGCAAAATCCCCAGCGACAGGTAGCCGAACTCATGCTGCCCCACCATCCTGAATGTAGTTTTATGCTACATACAGGGGATGTGATTTATTTAGTGGGGTCAAGTGAGTACTACCAGCAGAACTTCATCCACCCGTACCGAGAGTTTATCTTGGGTGGAGAGCATCCCAGAAAAATTACTTATGACCAGATGGTTTTTAAGCTACCGATTTTACCTATACCGGGAAATCATGATTATTATGACTTGCCGATTTTCTTAGGCTTAGCATCCCTGACAACATTACCGATTCGTAAACTGTTGCGATCGCGTTTAGATTTAGATGTAGGTTTGCATGGTTCAGGAACAGGTGACGCTTACGCACGGGCGTTTTTAGACTATCTCAAAGCGTTTGAGCTTCCAGGAGCATTAGACGCTCATTTAAATCGTTACTACACCGCCAAAACAGACACAGGTAATTGTCTTTGCTATCAACCAGGGCATTTTACGCGCCTTCCCAATCGCTACTACACTTTTCGTTATGGCGGTATTGATTTCTTCGCCTTGGATTCTAATACATTTAACGATCCACCACCACTGCCGAAGACGAGGCAAGGTCAAGCAGATCGCAAAGTCTTGGAAAAACGTCGTCAGGATTTAGAGCAAGAAAAGCTGCAAATTATGGAAACCTCAACCAAGCTCAATCCTGAAAACCTTAGTGATGCCGATGATTTAGAGGACTTCCAAGCCAAACTGTCGCAAATTGAAGAAATTATTGTTGATATTGATAAGCAACTAGCCACAGACCGACCAACGCAGACTGACATTGAACAACTCGATTGGCTCAAGCACAGACTAATTGAATCTTGGAATACTAAGGAAGTTCGGGGACGGGTGATTTATTTCCACCATCCTCCTTATGTGACTGAGGCAACGAAGTGGCAACAAGCACAAACTTTGACAATTCGCAACCACCTACGTAATGTTCTGGATAAAGTAGCTCAACAAATAGGTTCTCTAAATCAAGGGCGTCCTTTGGTCGATTTGGTATTGAATGGACACGCCCACTGTCTAGAATATCTGCAAACAATGGATACAGGACACGCTGATTCTCATATCCCCTGGATTGTTTGTGGCGGTAGCGGGTTTAGTCTGCGACGCCAGCGGATTGAGGGAGCGAATTTGATGGAGGAGAATAGGTTAGTCGCGCGATCGCATTTGTTCATCGGTCGCAATGGCTACGGTGCTAACAAGCGACGCCCTTATTCAAGTTTACGCATTGATGTCAAAGGTGAAGGTCATCCCAAGTTTATTGTTCGTCCCTTGATTGCCGAATGGTATCAACGACAATGGCATAATCGTGAACTTGACCCGTTGGTAATTTAGGGAATGGGGAATGGGGACTGGGGAATGTGGGGAGTAGAGAATTCCTAACTCAGCCCCAATGCCCCATAATATCATGTTCGGGTGAAGACTTATTATTAGGACTGACGCGGGGACGCGGAGAAATTTTAATCATAAGTGATTATCCGAACTTAATATAACCTATTCACCGATCGACCGATCCCATGACAACATCAATACTTCCCAGGATGACGAAAATATCGGCTACTTTTTGACCCCGGATTAATTGAGGTAAAACTTGTAAATTATTGAAGTCGGCTGGGCGAATTTTCCAACGCCAGGGGAAAATGCGATCGTCTCCAATAATATAGATTCCTAATTCTCCTCTTCCTGACTCTACGCGGGCATAGTTTTCACCCTCAGGAATCTTAAATGTGGGCGAAACTTTTTTGGCAATGAACTGGTAATCAAACCCGTTCCACTCAGATTTACCGCCTGCTACCATGCGTTGAGCTTCTAAATTTTCGTATGCACCACCAGGTAATCCCTTAAGTGCTTGCTGAATAATTTTGACTGACTCACGCATCTCTCCATTTCTGACAACGTACCTGGCAAAACAATCTCCTGCTGTATCCCACTGTACTTCCCAGTCAAAATCGTCGTAGCATTCGTAGTGGTCAACTTTTCGTAAATCCCACTTTATCCCAGAAGCCCGTAACATGGGGCCAGAAATTCCCCAATTAATCGCTTCTTCCCGACTTAAAACTCCCACACCCTCAACTCGGCGGCGAAAAATTGGGTTATTAGTAATCAGTTTTTCATACTCATCAATCTTTGGTACAAAGTAATTACAAAAGTCTTCGCATTTATCCACCCAGCCGTAAGGTAGGTCAGCAGCAACTCCACCAATGCGAAAATAATTATTGTTGACCATGCGGTAGCCTGTGGCAGCTTCAAACAAATCGAGAATCATTTCGCGATCGCGCAAAGTGTAAAATATCGGAGTTTGTGCGCCAGTATCTCCCACAAAAGGCCCCAACCATAGCAAATGGTTGACAATTCGCGCTAACTCCAGCATGATTACTCGAATATAGCTGGCACGTTTGGGTATCGTGACATTTGCCAGTTTTTCGACAGCATTCACCGTTACAGCTTCATTAAACATCCCGCCATAGTAGTCCCATCGACTCACATAGGGCACGTACATAATATTGGTACGGTTTTCGGCAATTTTTTCCATACCTCGGTGTAGATAGCCGATGACAGGTTCACAATCGACTACATCTTCACCATCTAAAGTGACAAGAATCCGAAAGCACCCATGCATGGAGGGGTGATGTGGGCCAAAGTTAATCACCATTGGCTCGGTTTTCGTTTCAATTCTGACCATAAATTAAAAGTTTCCTTAATCTCTAATATTTTTGAATAATATGATGTCCGGCAAATCACCCTTAATATTTGATTGCGAGTGAAACGACGCAATCACAAGGTTTTTGGGATTGCTTTCCTACCCTGCGGGAACGCTAAGAGCCAACGGTCGCAATGACGCTGATTTGAACGGACATGATATCAGATGCCATTTTTGAAAATTTTAGAGACTTTAGGGGCTGGAGTCTTGCAAATTCCTCCGATTTTTTGCAGATTTTTCCTATCTTTGTTGAATAGCTTTCGGAGTTACACCCATTAAACGCTTACAGTGAAAATTTAGATGGCTTTGGCTGGCAAAACCAACCAAGTGAGCAATTTCACTTATTGCCATTTCTCTTTTGAGCAATAACTCGTAGGCACGTTTCACCCGACAGTGAATTACATATTTATGAAGAGTCATTCCTGTAGACTGTTTGAAAAGCTGGGAAAAATAATGGGGACTCATTGGTATCAAAGTCGCTAATTCTGCTAAACCTAAATTTTGGTCAAGATGTTCGTGAATGTAGTCTATAACTTGCTCTAATTGACGTTGCGATAAACCATTTTTATATGCTTTTAATATCGGTTTGCGCGTAGCATAGTGTTGCATAAGATGTACTGATAAAGCATTTGCCATCGTCTCTGCATAAAGACGACTTCCTGAGGGATTGCTTTCCAAAATGCCTTTGAGTGCTAGCCCCATTTGATAAACCAGAGGATCGGCTGTGGCGAAGTGGGGTATAAGTTCAATTTGTTCAGTATCTGCTGTTTCGTCAACTGCACGAGCAAAAATTTCTGGTTGAATCGCTAGTAAAATAAAGTCGCCTTCAGCATCCCAAGCCGCCTGATGCCCGACATTAACGGGAGTAATCAGCATATCGCCTCCAAGTACAGCGTCACGATGTCTGCGTCCATCCATTTTCCGTTCAGCATGAATCACCCGCGCTCCATGAGTGAAAACGATCAGAGAGTGCCACTGGGGAGTGGAAACTTCAGGAAATGTAGAAGCAGGTTGACACATGTATGCAAGTGAAATTCCATGCCAACCTGCTTGAAGACTCGTGAGAATTGGTAAACGTGGAAATAGTGGTAAGATATCGTCTTCTTTGGTAATAACCAAGGGCTTTTGTTCTGACATGGGTCGCCACAAATTCTTCCAAACCCAATGTATCAAAAGCCAAGAAATCCGTACAATAAGCTACTTAATATTTATAAAAGCAGAGACGCGATCATCGCGTCTCTACAAACTTCCTCATTAGCCTTTTTACGTGTAATTGCACCCAGGAACAAGCCAAACAATTTTGAATTTCAGATTTATTCCACAAATAAATTCGCTTTGTTTCAAACATTTTGGATTTTGAAATCTTCCATCAAAAATCCGTTTTAAAAAGATTTGATGCCTTCGGCAAGCTGCCCTCCGGGCCTCTACGCCGGAAGCCGACGCTCAAACTTTTCGCAAAATTGAAAATCTAAAATTCAATGATGGTTTTTAATTAAACGATTCCTGAGCCTTTACCACGCTTGTCACCCTTTTCTGTCAACTTACCTTCTTCATCCTGGTTAATGTCCTCAAGTTCTTCAACACGTTCAGCGGTATCTGCTGCTGCTTCTTGGCGTGCATCACCGGGTTCTTCGTAGTACATTTCTGGTTCAACTGCATAGTTATTCAACAAACCTTCTTTGTCTACGGTGTAACCGTCAGTGGTGCGTATACTTCCCGAGTCTGTTTGGTCATCGGTAGCCGAACTTGCTTCTCTTTCTTCTGTGGGAACTGTTTTGAATTTATCTCCCTCTCTTTCTTTGCGAGCAGCTGTTTCAGCAGGGATAATTCCGCGATCGTATGTATCTACTTCGGCGCGATCGGATGAATCTATACCTTTTTTAACTGATTCATTAGTCATAAATTATGTCCTCGTTAAAGAATGTATTGAATAACTTCGAGAACTAGATTAGGCTATTTTATGTTGAGAATCTACTATCTTGAGAAGTGATTTAAGTTTGAAACTATGTACTTTCCTCTATCTTGAGATGTATCCGAAAGACTCATATTAAAATTGATTCAATAATTTGAATTTAGATCTTTAGAGACAAACAATGATTTTGGCTAACACCATTTATTTCTCAGTTTGCTTCGGTAGTAGAGTAGTAGGTTAGATTACCCTACCAGAAGCTTATACCATTTCCCTTTAAAATCGATACAAATAGGCAGCAGGGGGCAGGGAGCAGGAGGAAAGAATTTAAAGACTCATCATTTGTATCAGAATTTTCGTGAATTGGTATTACTTTGGGCTTCTAGGTTCCTCAACCGAAGCCACAATTTACAATCCCACCCCTTTCAAGGAGTGGGATTGCAAGAGATTGGGAATATGAGGATGCGACTAACTTAATGCATGAGAAAGTTATCCGCCGATAATTTCATTTTTCAGGAGTTGAATTTCCTGGGCTAATTCTTGCCGATTTGAAGCCTTAATTAGATAACGGAAAACAAACCAGGTAGCATAAGCAATTCCAATTAATTCAAAAATTGGTGACAGTAGTGGAATATCATGGATTGCATCTAGAACTGCGAGTGCTATCTTGGCTGTAACAATGGCAGCAAAGATTAAACTCAGAGTTATTAGAGCCTGCTTGTAATCCTTAAAAAAGCTACTTAAGTATTCTGGTAGTTGCCCGAAAAATTCAAAAACTTGTCTATTAATTCGTTGCCATTCGGGTTCTGATGCTGGTGGTAGCTTTGGCAAATTTGTTGTATTTGTCCCTTCAAGTGCTAGGGTAGCTTGTAATGAAGAGGGGTTGATGGATTGTTGCTGCTCTTGGGTTTCCATAGTTTTAGTTTTCAGCAATTACAGGAGTTTTTATAACTGACTGAGCGTAAATAAATATAATTATTAAAGTTGGTAATTGTCAATTATTTGTCGTCAGTAACTTAAGTATACCACCCTTACTGTGTTTGTGAATTGCCTTTTTCAGTTAGATAATTAGGCTTTCAATTAAGTTGTCTCTTGACTAAAAGTGCAAAAAATGTTCTAACTTAACTCGTATTGCTATATATAGGACTAGTATTTAATTTTTGAAATTACTCGTAGAGGCAGGGAACAGGCAATAGTGAAGAAGGTTATTATAAGTGTACGCATTTTTTTCAGAAATCAAACCGGATTCCTATACAGCGATCCACTTTGATTTTTGAAGTTATTTCTTTGCGAAGAGAGTGGGTACAGACGCGATTAATCGCGTCTGTGTTAGGGAATAGAGAATCAGGTTTTTAAAATGGAGAGCGAGTATTTTTATGCAGTTAAATAAATTCCTGTAGCTGAGAAGTCAAATTGAGTAGGAGCATTTACAGCAGAGTTTACACCAGACGCAGTTTAGTTTGTCGAACTCACCAGTTTTAAGTCTGCTGTAACTCTATTTATCGCTGCCTACTCACTTGAATAGTTGTTAGCTGTTTTAGCTTTTTGGCTGAGCAACAGTAGCTTTCACAACTACAGTTTTCACACCTTTGATTTCCTTGGATAACCGTTCGATCTTAGCAATTTGATCTTGATTGGGTACGGTTCCTCCTACAGTGACAGTGCCATCGTCTGCTGCACTAACCGTTAGTTGGCCACCAGGTATATTAGCCTCCAATTTGGAGCGAACTTCACTTGCTAGGTCACCTGTGGCTCTATTTGCATCGCCACCAGTGGCATTATTGCGTTGTTCGCGGGCGCGAATATCTTCATTTAATTGTCTTCTGCGGAGTTCACTTTGTGCATCTTGTTGAGAAGCTTCTGTGGTTCTAGCGCTCGGTGCTTCTGGAGCTTCGTTGGGATTAGCAGGTGCAGATTCACTTGTTTTAGAAGCGTTATCACAAGCAGCAACACCAAAAACTAAAAGGCAACTAATTACTAGGGAAGTTAGCTTTTGCATATGTTTAATGTTGGATCAGATGAAATTTGTTGAAATTAACGGCATAGGTGAGGAGCAAGATATTAAGAATCAGAATTCAAGAGTAGAGATTCGATTAATTCCGTCTGTAGATGCACAGGGTTTGGAATTCTATATTCTGGATTCTGGATTCTTATTTTAATTAGATTGTTTCGTCACGACGATCGACAATAACTACAGCAGGATCGTCTCTATGAACTTCTGTTGAGTAGTTGGTACGATCGCGATCTAAAACTCCTGTGGTGTGATGGGTTCCTTGGTCAAAGCCTGTGCGATGTTCGCCTAGATCGGTGGCATCATATATGCCGAATTCTTGGATGCCTCGACGGTTGAGAATGGGTTCAGCTTGGTAGATTTCAGCTTGTGTACCATCAACAATCACTAAGTAATCACCTCTTTGGAAGCGATCGCTATATACTCTAGCTCTGTCTTCAGGGATTCCTAAACCAACGAGTCCACCAACAATACCGCCAGCTGCTGCACCAAGAGCACCGCCAGCCAGTGTTGTTGCTATAGCGGTAGCTGCTGCGCCACCTGCGAGTACTGGGCCGATTCCGGGAATTGCTAAAGTCCCAAGACCAACTAATAAGCCTGTCAAGCCACCTAAGACGCCGCCTGTAGTTGCACCAGCTTTTACACCCTCGTCTGCTTTATTACCTGCACCGACGTTTTTATTCTCTACACCAGCGATACCATGACCGTCGGCGTCTTTGGCAATGATGGAGACTCTACTCATCGGGAAACCCGCATCTCGCAATTCTGTAAGTGCTGTTTCTGCATCTCGACGATGAGAAAACACACCGATTGCGCGTTTGCTTGTTTGCAGAGGTCTGTTTGCAGGGGTATGTCCAGTTGAATCAAAAATCTGCCACTGTTGGATTCCATGTTGGCTGATAATAGTAGCCGCACGTTGGATTTCAGCTTCTGTACCACTCACGAGAATAATGTAATCGCCTTGATTGATCCGCTCGTTATAGAAGTGAGTGCGGTCATGTGGCAGGCTCCAACGTGTAGAGTCCCAGCGATCGCTTACATGAATACCTGGGAAAGATTCACGTCGCGAAGAGTCTTTGTGAATTAAAGAAATTTGACTCAAAGGAAAACCTGCATGTCGCAAATCATTAATTGCAGCTTCCGCATCTTGGCGATGAGAAAAGTATCCTACTGCATATTTGCCGCTAACTACGTTCTGATGAGCAACACCTGTAGTTGGATGTGTGCTATCTGGATGGTCGTAAACGCCAAACTCTTCGATACCACGCTGACGTAAAATTGCTTCCGCTCTTGCTATTTCGGCGTCCGTACCATCAATGATGACTAGATACTGTCCTCGTTTGACGCGTTCATCGTATACTCTGGCTCGTTCTTCGGGAATTCCCAAACCGATCAATGCACCAAGCAAACTGCCAGCTACTGCACCGATACCTGCTCCAGCAAGAGTGGTAGCGAGAGCGGTTGCTGCGGCTCCAGCCAGCATAATTGGCCCAATTCCGGGAATTGCCAAAGTACCAAGGCCAACTAATAAGCCAGTCAATCCCCCTACAGCACCGCCGGAAACTGCTCCCACGGCAGCGCCTTCATCGGATTTATCACCAACGCGATCGCGTACTTCGGCGCCGGCAATATCATCACGCTCTCCATCCCGCGTAATAACAGATACTCTGTTCATATCAAAGCCGGCATTCTTCAATTCATGTAGCGCATGTTCAACATCTCGACGAGTAGAAAATACGCCTACTGCACGTTTATGTACACCTACAACCATTATTTTTCTCCACAAACAGTAAAATCAATTATTGAAAAATCTATAGCTTGGTTATGGCTCGTAATAATCCCTATTAATACATGTTTATATTTATTTTTCCTCAATCGCTTGGAAGAAATTTTTTCTCTATCAACCGACATAGGTGGTTTTATCTAAAGTTAAGTAAAAAATCTCCAGTATCATTTCTATTTATTTTCTGAGTTTTGTAATTGTTTTTAATTTTCATGTTTTAAATTTTCATAAAACTTGTTGGTGAAGCAATTGATATTGTCTGAGAAATTCTTGAACTATAGTTGATAATCAACTACATTTTGTTAATTATTATTAGATAATCAATAGGACCACCTTCTAGTGGCTTAATATTGGTAATTTCTTAAAAAATCGGCTTTTTGAAATAATTAATATTTTTTTAACGTCAGTACATAAGTTATAAAAATTAAAATTTTGAAAAATAAATAAATAATGACATTTTACTGATTCTTGAACTATTTAGACTGGAGGCGGAACTTTTCGGGCTTTACTCCTGAATTATGACTATATGACTTTTGACTAACGACTTTACTCCCTTAGTAAGTGTAAGCCTAGTCAAATCAATATCTAGACTGATAAATAGACCATTTTCTCAACAGAATGGCTATTTGTATTGAATGCAAGTGAGAAAATAGTATGTTTGAAAGTGCTTTAACCATATTAGGATGGGATTCGCTACCTTTTGGATTAGCACCCATAACTTTTGCTCAACAACTACTAACTCCAGAAGAAGCATCAGTTCTTTTTGCTGGTCCTAAATTCTTAGTAGCATTACTGGCTGGGGTTTCAATGGCTTTAGCCTTCCAATTGTTATTCACGAACTTTTCAGTTGCCGTAGGAATTTCATCTTGGGAAATTGACTCAGATGATGATGACTCAATAAAGCTAGGTAGTAAAATTCGTAAAATTCAAGGTAAAGTCGGTTCTTGGGCATTGATAACCGCTAGTATTGCATTATTTATTGCTTGTTTTCTAGCAGTAAAACTTAGCTTAGTCGAAAATGCATTTTTAGGAGCAGTTATCGGTGTAGTCATCTGGTCTATTTATTTTTCAGTGATAATTTGGTTCGGTTCGTCCGCAGTAGGTTCTTTAATTGGTTCTATTGCCAGTACTGTCAGTTCTGGTTTTCAAGCGTTGTTCGGTACAGCAACTACTGGTATCAGTGCTAATACTGCCAAGCAACAATTGGTTTCCACAGCAGAAGAAGTTACAGCCGCAGTTCGTCGAGAATTAACATCAGGTTTTGACCCTGAAAGTATTAGAAATACACTGCAAAGTTCTTTGGCTTCTGTGCAATTACCAAAGGTGGATATCAAAGAAATTCGTTCTCAATTTGACAAGTTGATTCAAGATACAGATTTACAATCTGTTGTTAATAGTGATTTGTTGCAAAATGTCAATCGGCAAACCTTTGTTGATTTAATGAGCGATCGCACCGATTTATCTAAAGAAGATATTAATCGGATTGCTGACCAATTACAAGGTGCTTGGCAACAAGCTTTGAACCGCAAAAATCCAACACAGCAAGTAATTAATTTGCTGAAATCTGCTAGTCCTGAAGAACTAAATTCCGAGAATTTAGGTGAAAGACTTCAAGAGTTGGTTACAGTTGGAGGCGGTAATGGCAAGCAAAGTAATGGTGTAATGAAGCAAGCTGTTCAATATGGCTTGACTGCGGCTGTTCCAGCAGTGTTAGATAGAATAAACCTTTCTCATATCGATGTTAACAAAATCGCTAATCAGTTACAAAAACTGAAAGAGAAAGTTCAAGATGTTGATGTGGAAGAAATTACAGAACAGTTACAAAAGTTTAGAGAGGAAGCAACAGCAAGATTGCCTATATCACTCGCAAATACAATCAAAGCAGATGTAGAAGACTACATATTGAATTCATTTCCTTGGCACTTTAACCGGATTACGCTCAAAGATGAGTTTAAAGAAGTCATCTATGATGTCAACGCAGACCCGACAACTGTAAGACGGGAATTAGAAGAAATCAATCAAGAATATTTCATTAACTTGCTGAAGCAGCGGGACGATATTAGCGAAGCAAGGGTAACAGAAATTGCCGAACAAATGGAAAGCGATCGCCAGGAAGTTTTAGAAACTGTCAAACAGTCCCAAGCGCGAGAAAAAGGTCAAAATTTCCGTAACCACATTGAAAATTATCTGCGTTCGACTGGCAAAGAAGAACTTAATCCTGAAGGTATTCAACAGGATTTTGTCAAGTTAGTAGAAGACCCAGAAGCTGGCTTTGAAGAATTAAGCGATCGCTTCAGTCAATTTGACCGCGATACTTTTGTACAATTGCTCCAGCAACGTCAAGATATTAGTGAAGAAGAAGCTAATAATATTGTTAGCCAACTTGAGAGCAACCGCGATAATATCTTGAATCGTGCCAGAGAATTGCAAGAACAAGCAAAAGCTAAAGCCGAAGAATTACGGCAAAGAGTTGAAGATTATTTGCGGAATACTAACAAAGAAGAACTCAATCCCGAAAGTATCAAACGCGAGTTTAGAGTTTTACTAGAAGATCCGCAAGCCGGAATTAGCCTTTTGCGATCGCGTTTATCGCAATTTGACCGCGATACACTGGTGAAACTGCTCACTCAACGAGGAGACTTGAGCGAACAACAGATTAACCAAGTCCTCGATCAACTCGAAGCAGTCCGAGATAGTATTTTGCAAGTCCCGCAGCAAGCGAGAGAACAGTACGAAAAAACTACAAAAGCCATTGCAGAATATCTCCGCAATACCAACTTAGAAGAACTCGATCCAGATGGTATTAGGCGTGACTTGGAAAAATTACTCGATGACCCGAAAGCAGGTGCATTAGCATTGCGCCATCGTTTATCTCACGTTGATCGAGAAACCTTAGTTAAACTCCTAAGTCAGGGGGGAGACTTGAGCCAAGAACAAGTTAATCAAATCATCGATCGCGTGCAAGATGCGATTCGTGATATCCTCAAAGCGCCGCGACGTTTAGCAAAACGTACCACTCAACAAGTTTTAGATTTTGAAGGTAATCTCGAAGATTATCTGCGCAATACTAATAAAGAAGAACTCAACCCCGAAGGAATCAAACGCGATTTGCAATTGCTGTTGTCTTCTCCCCGCGCTGGAATGGGGAATTTAAGTGATCGCGCTTCTAAATTTGACCGTTCGACAATTGTGGCGCTGCTATCCCAACGCGAAGATATCTCAGAAGAAGAAGCTAACCGAATTGTGGATCAAATCGAGTCTGTTCGTAGTTCCATTGTCGAACAATTCCAACAGATTCAACAACGGGTGCAATCAGTGTTGGATGGAATTTTTGCTAGAATTCGCAACTATCTTAACTCTCTGGAGCGTCCAGAACTCAACTATGAAGGAATTAAGCAAGACTTTGGCAAAGTTTTTGACGATCCGCAAGCTGGATTTGAAGCATTACGCGATCGCTTGAGTCAATTCGATCGCAATACCCTAGTTGCAGTCCTGAGTTCTCGTGAGGATATTTCCGAAGCAGACGCCAACCGCATCATCGACCAAATAGAAGCGGCGCGGGATGGCGTACTCCAACGAGCCGAACGCATCCAGCTAGAAACACAAAAACGCCTGAAAGCGATTCAACAACAAGCTAAAAAGCAAGCCGAAGAAACCAAAAAAACCGTTGCAAATGCAGCATGGTGGATATTTGGCACAGCATTGACTTCCCTTGCGGCTAGTGCGATTGCAGGTGCGATCGCGGTTACAGGGTTATCTTTACCTGGCTAAATTGGTTCTCACAGATCAACACGTAGGGGCGCACAGCTGTGCGCCCCTACGTGTACCTAATTCAAATGAGAATGACTACCTGTTTGCTGGAGGAGGCCCTTGGCGATCGCCTTGAGGATGAGGTGGAATACCCAAAGCGTCTATCAACTGTTGTTCTGTTACACCCAGCTTTGTTGCAGCGGCTTTAAAATCAGGTCGAGGTGGACGTTGATTGCGATCGGCTTCACTAGGAGGATTAGCAGGCACTCCCAGCGCATCCTTTAATTGTTGTTCTGTTACACCCAACTTTGTTGCAGCAGCTTTAAAATCAGGACGAGGTGGACGCTGGCTGCGATCGCCTTGAGTTGGAGGATGAGCAGGTACTCCCAGTGCATCCTTTAATTGTTGTTCTGTTACACCCAACTTTGTTGCAGCGGCTTTAAAATCAGGACGAGGCGGACGCTGATTGCGATCGGCTTCACTAGGAGGATTAGCAGGCACTCCCAGTGCAGCTTTTAACTGAGCTTCGGTGACTCCCAGTTTCGCCGCAGCGGCTTTAAAATCAGGATGAGGCGGACGCTGCCTTTCTGACGGCGGTTGTTTGGGAGTATCTGTTGCCTGTGCAATTTGCTGGAATTTATTAGCTGCATTTGCTTGGTGAAGTGAAATAAAACCAAATGTACCAAACCAAACAGGAATCGCAGTTAGCACTAATATTTGACGAATTTTCATAATCAACACTCAAAAGATAGATTGTTTACATTTCTAATTGAACTAACCTAAAATTACAGTTCGCCCTGCTTGTGAATTACAATTTTGTAATTTTTGTCACTTAAGCATAACCACTGTACTCAAATTACGTAATCTTCAGTCCCACATCAAAAGTTCCTGCGTAACCTTGTCCATTCTTGGTGAGCTTGAGTAACATTTGCTCACCACCATCGGTAAAAATTCCCTGAATTCTTTGTTGTTAACGGTTATTGTCTGGTATGCGATTTTGAACTGGGCCCTGATTCTGAGGTTGGGGAAGGCGTTTTTTTACCTGTGGGCGTCGTTGCTGATGCTTGATTTGTGGTTTTTTATCAGGTTTTTGCAATTCATTTTGTGGTCTTGGGCGTTGTTGTGAAATCTCTACCCTGGGATTAGCCGGAGATTGGGCATTTGCTTGATTGGGTGCAACAAAGCCAAATGTGCCAATTACAAAAGGAATCGCTACCACAGTTAAGACTCGACAAATATTCATGATTGTTAACCTCGAAACTGTTGCTTACATTTCTGATTAAGCCACCTCAAAATTACAACTTGCTTAGTTTGTGAATTACATTTTTGTAATTTGAACTCAAAGGTAATGAATTTACAATGGAAGAATGTTTGTCAAGTAATGAATATTTGTGAACATTCTGTTTGTCGAAGATGAAACCAAAATTGCTAACTTCGTCCGGGCTGGATTGAAGGAGCAGGGATTTGTCGTAGACTACTGCGACAACGGTGATGAAGGATATCTGCGGGCATTAGATAACGAATATGATGCGATCGTACTTGATATCATGGTGCCGGGTAAGGATGGACTATCGATTCTCAAACAACTACGGCACTCAGGGCGGAATACACCAGTGATTTTATTAACGGCTCGTAATGAACTCGACGATCGCCTCTTTGGGTTAAATTTGGGAGCCGATGATTATATTGCCAAACCGTTTTTTGTAGAAGAACTAGCAGCTCGAATTCATGCCGTTGTGCGGCGGAGTGTGGGCGATGTCTACGACGGGCTACGCCTACGCCAAAATTTACTTGTGGTGGGGTCGCTGAAGCTCGATCGCATCACGCGGGAAGTCACCTACAATCAACGGGCGATCGAACTTACCAGCCGCGAGTTTAATTTGCTGGAGTATCTCATGCGCTCTCCCGGACGAGTTTTCACCCGCACTCAAATCCTGGAACACGTTTGGGGCTACGACTTTAACCCCAACACCAATGTCGTCGATGTTTGTATCCAGCGAATTCGCAAAAAAATTGACCCCATTGATGATGCAGGTTTGATTGAAAGCATTCGCGGGGTTGGATATCGGTTTCGCAAACCAGACGATGAATCAATTCAAAATTCAAAATGACGCTCTCTATGAGACGCTGCGGGAACGCAGACACGGCTTAGCTGCGCTAACAAAATTCAAAATTAAATACAGCCACGCCACTTGCGGGCGAGGTTTTGAACCTAGCTTTTTTTCATAAACTATGAAGCGCCCCTCGTTTCGATTGCGAATTGCCCTGTTGTCTGCGGGTTTAGCTGGAAGTGCATTAGTTGGGTTTGGTGCAGTCTCTTGGTTTCAGATTTATGACGCTAAGCTCAGTCGCCTTGATGCAGAACTGTTAAATCAATTAATGCGGGCAAGCCGTCCACCTGAACGTCCCCCCGAAGCAGAGCGATGGCAGCGCTACGAAGACTCATTAAGCTATACCTTAGGAACAAATACAAAAACTCCCGTTGCACTGTTAGTCCTTGACGCAAACAGCAACACAGTTTATCAATCCAATGAAGTACAAGCTGACCCCGGCTTGAATCGTCTGTTGCTTCGGCAGATTGACTTGGCACCTCTGCCACCCCCTCTGAATAGAGAACGACCTCCAATACCTGAGAGTAGAAATCCACCTTTTCCTCGCCCACGCCCACCTGAATTTGTCTCTCAGCAGACAGCAACAGGAACTTGGCAGATTGGGGCAGCGAGATTTCCCAATGGTCAGGTTGCCATTGCCGTTAGCCTCCAAGCCGTCAACCAAGAGATGGCTATTATTCGCAATATTTTTCTTGTATCAATTCCGGGAGCGCTTTTGCTGGTTGCCGTCGGGGCATGGGTGGTTGCTGGTAGTGCCTTGCGTCCCATCCATCAGTTAACAGGCGTCATTCAACAGGTAACAGTCAAAGGGCTAGATCAGCGTATTCCCATTGGCACAACGGATGTTGAATTTGTGGAACTGATTCGGGTGTTTAACCAAATGCTGGAACGTCTGGAACGCAGTTTTACCCAAGCTTCTCGCTTCAGTGCTGATGCTGCTCACGAACTGAAAACCCCACTAACCATTCTCCAAGGCGAACTAGAACGAACACTGCAACAGGTTGAACCTGGATCGGAAGTGCAACAGCGCTTAAGCAACCTCTTGGATGAAGTGCGCCGCTTAAGTGGCATTATGCGGAAACTTTTGCTGCTGTCTTTGGCAGATGCAGGACAGATGAGCTTGTATTTGGTTGAAGTCGATATGTCTGAGTTGCTCATGGAGATATTAGAGGATGTAGAACTGCTGGCTCCCCATTTGAGCGTGCAAAGTGATATTCCTGATGGTTTAAAGGTACAGGGCGATCGCGATCTCCTGATTCAAGTTCTGCAAAACCTGTTGAGTAATGCCATCAAATATAATCTCGCCAACGGTTGGATAGAAATTCACGCTCATCAAACTCAAACAACGCTCCATGTCACCATTACCAATGCATCAAAAGATATTTCAGCTAGCGATCGCTCGCGCCTTTTTGACCGCTTTTATCGCGGCGATCGTGCCCGCACCCGCAAAGTCGAAGGAATTGGACTCGGACTGAGCCTAGCCCGTGAAATTGTCCGGGCACATCGTGGCGATCTTACCCTTGACTCAACAACATCTGTTGATCAAACAGCATTTACCCTTAGTTTGCCGCAGAGGTGATTGGTCATACCGTTTTTTATGAACCTGCGCCAAATCCTAACTTTTTTTTAACGCAAAGGTGAGGCAGCAACGGGTACGTAGGGGGTTTCCCTCATGAGCGACTGCCGACGCAGAGGTTTTCTTGCATATAATTCGCTATCTCCTCATCAAGAATTTTTAGAAAATACAGAGTATGCAGTCTTTACAAGAGAATGCTACTTTTTTATGAGATTTCATCAGCGATAAAAATCTCACAATAATTCCAGGACTTATAGTCAAAACAGAGTAAAAAACTGTGTCCAAGCCAGATTAATGACCTTATTTCATTGACTGACTCAACATACATATATTCTCTGTAAGTTGTTACAAATTAATATTTATGCTGGAATAAAGGAAACGCATATTAAATCGCTAGACCTCTTAAAGTAGATTCATAAAAATCACAACTGCGGTCAAATTTATATCCTTTATTGTCAGCTAATAATTAGCATCTATTCGTACCAAATATGGGCTATAGCCAATAGTCCGTAAGTGTAATCCTCAGCAGTCACTAGATATTGATAACCTACTGAATGAGAGCAGGCATATTATAGATGAACAACGATGAGTTGAATTCAGTGTGCCACTTGACAGATAGTAAGCAGGCAGAGGAGGTACTGCAACAGCAAATTCAATGGCAGCGACTGGTGATGGCAATTGCCCAACGCATCCGCCAGAGTTTGAATTTGGACAAGGTTCTCAATACTACGGTAACTGAAGTACGTCAGTTCCTCCAAGTTGATCGAGTGTTCATGTATCAGTTTGAACCAGACTACAGCGGGGTAGTGGTGGTAGAGTCTGTTGATGAAAATTGGATTTCTGCTCTCAATACCCAAGTCCGAGACTCTTATTTTATGGAAACTCGCGGCGAAGAGTACAGATATGGGCGCATCCAAGCTGTTGCAGATATTTATACAGCGGGTCTGAATGAATGCCATAGGCATTTACTGACTCAGTTTCAAGCTAGAGCAAACTTGGCAGTCCCCATTCTCCAAGGAAAAAAATTATGGGGATTATTAGTTGCCAACCAGTGTGCGGCACCCCGACATTGGCAGACGTGGGAAATAGATTTACTCAAACAATTAGCAACACAAGTAGGCATTGCCATCCAGCAATCTCAACTTTATGAGCAGGTACAAACTGAACTTGCTGAGCGCAAGCGAGTGGAATCTGGTTTAAGAGCGCGTGTGCGTCAGCAGGCGGCCGTGGCTGAACTCGGTCAGTTAGCTCTGGCTAATCTAGACCTTGACGCATTAATGGATAAAGCCGTTGTCTTGGTTACTCAAAGCCTTGAGGTAGAGTACAGTAAGGTTTTGGAACTGCTTGGGGATAAGAACACCTTACTGTTGCGTTCAGGAGTCGGTTGGCACTCAGGGCTGGTGGGAAATTTTAAATTAGCGTTAGGTTCAGGGAAAGAGACTCAGGCGTCGTACACACTAGTTTGCAGTGAGCCAGTAATTGTTTATGACCTCCAAAAAGAAACACGGTTTCAAGGGCCACCGTTATTGATTGACCACTCTGTGGTCAGTGGCATTAGCGTGATTATTCAGGGTCAAAAACAACCTTTTGGTGTGTTAGGTGCACACACAACTAGACTCCGGGAGTTTACCCAAAATGATATTCACTTTTTGCAGGCGATCGCTAATGTATTAGCTACCACAATTGAGCGCAAGTGGGCGGAACAGAAAATCCGCGAACAAGCAGCTCTACTCGATATCACTTCTGATGCCATCATTGTGCGAAATTTCCAAAACCAAATACTATTCTGGAATCAAGGCGCAGAACGTATGTATGGCTGGGAAGCCCATGAGGCTTTGGGAAAGAACCTGGAAGAGATTTTGTGCAAAGAAACTTCACAGCCAATGCAAGCAGCTTTAAAAAGCGTTACCGACGGTGGTTCCTGGCAAGGTGAATTACATAAAGTTACCAAGGACGGAAAACAAATTATCGTGGAAAGCCGATGGACACTGATGCTTGATGAAGCAGAGCAACCTAAATCCATCCTTTCCGTTGACACCGACATCACAGAAAAAAAACAACTCTTTGCCCAATTTCTGCGTGCACAGCGCCTAGAGAGCCTTGGCACCTTGGCAAGTGGCATTGCCCACGACCTCAACAATATCCTGACGCCTATTCTGTCCTCCGTAGAAATGTTAGCGCTCAAACTTCCCAATCTGGATGCACGCAATCAGCAACTGCTGAAGCTTCTCGAACATAACTCTAAACGTGCGGCGGATTTGGTCAAGCAAATTCTGACTTTTTCCCGTAGATCTGAAGGCAAAAATGTTTCTTTACAAATAGAACACCTACTGTTAGAAATTGAGCAAATTGTCCAAAGCACATTTCCCAAATCCATCGCAGTTATCAATAATCGACCTAGATATCAACTCTGGACTATCTTGGCAGATCCGACTCAAATTCATCAGGTATTAATGAATTTGTGCGTCAACGCTCGTGATGCCATGCCTAAGGGCGGCACATTATCTATTTCTGCGGATAATTTATTCCTTGATGAAAGCTTTGCTAAAATGAATCTAAATGCTCAGATTGGTCCCTATATAGTTATAACTATTTCAGATACGGGATTTGGGATTTCTCCACTAATTTTAGAGCGAATTTTTGAACCTTTTTTCACAACTAAAGAACCAGGCAAAGGCACAGGGTTAGGTTTGTCAACTGTGATTGGCATTATCAAAAACCACAATGGTTTTGTGAAAGTCTCTAGTGAGCTAGGTAAAGGTTCTCAATTTCAGGTATACCTACCAGCTATGAACAAAAGTACAAATCAGCAAGCAGAGAGCTTGGAATTGCCCAACGGCAATGGAGAATTGATTCTAATTGTAGATGATGAAGCCGCTATTTTAGAGATTAGTAAAACTTTACTAGAAGACCACAATTACAAAACCCTGACAGCTATTAACGGCATTGAGGCAATTTCATTATATGCCCAGCATAAAAATAAAATTAGTATGGTGTTGATGGATATGATGATGCCGTCAATGGATGGGTTAACTGCGATTAATATCATGCAACAAATGAATCCGCAAGTCAAGATTATGGGCATTAGTGGTATGGTAACGGACAACCAAATGGTCGAGGCTGCGAACGCTGGTGTCAATATCTTTTTGAGGAAGCCTTACACTTTCCATAAATTATTACATGCTATTAATGACTTCTTGAGCCAACCATAATCTCAGAGTCAGTGATTAAATGCGATCGCGTTTTGAGCGATGGACTTTTAAATGTTTCAGAAGAAGTAACGAGTTTTTACTCTAGTTCAATTTTACAAGTGATATAGGCAAATACAGAGGGCAAACTGTTCAGATTGCTCATATCATAGGCTGGGGTATAAATCTATCTCGGTTAATATTGAGTCTTGAGTAACAAATAGTACGCAAATATGAAAAGCCAAATTCTCGTCACAGCCACATTTTTAACTTTGGTTAGCCTGACAACAACCGTACAAGCGGCGAATTCTGAACACGTCAAACAGTTATTAGCAACTAAACAATGTCAAAACTGTGATTTGACTCATGCAGGTTTAGTGATGGCTGATTTATCTGGAGCCAATTTGAGCGGTGCTAATCTTGCAGGTGCAAACCTCAGTCGTGCCAATTTGAGCGGTGCTGATTTGCGGGGTGCAAACTTGAGCGGTGCTAGTTTATTTGGTGCTAACCTGAGCGACGCGAGATTTAGTGGCGCAAATTTGGCGGGTACTGATTTGAGAAATAGCTATCTAACAAACGCAGAATTAAATGGCGCTTACCTGAATGGTACTAACTTCCAAGGTGCAATTGGAATACCATCACAAATTGCTTCAGCAGAGGATTTTTATGCTTTGGGTGTAGCACAAGCAGAAAAAGGCAACTCCCAGCAAGCAATTAGTTATTTTAGTCAAGCGATCGCCATTAAACCAGACTATGCAGGTGCTTATCTAGCTCGTGGTGTCGCCCGCTACCAAATATTAGATAGACAAGGTGCATTCGTAGATGCCCAAGCTGCCGACAAATTGTTTACCTCCCAAAGTAACAGCCCCGGAATGCAAACAGCCCAGGCTTTTATGAAAGAACTCCAAACCCCGTATACTGAAAAAGTAAGCTCTGGTAAGCCTAGTTTCGTTGACTTTTTCGGAAGTCTTGGCTCAATCTTGCTTCAGTTTTTACCTTTTTAGGAAGTGGGGCATGGGGCATAGGGCATGGGAGATGAGGGAGACGCGGGGACGCGGGGAACAAGCAATGACTTTATGACTAATGACTAATGACTTTATCAAATGAATTATGGGCGGCAAATCAAGATTTAGCCAAAGCGTGTCTAGAGCATCCTTTTGTTCAAGGCATTGGTGATGGTACTCTTGAACAAGCTAAGTTTGCTTACTATGTAGGGCAAGATGCTTTTTTCTTAGAAGCTTTTGCCCGTGCTTACAGTATCGCCGCAGCTAAAGCACCAGATTGGGTAGGTTTCACGACATTTCATAACTTAGCTGGAGGTGTGTTAGCAGAACTGGAATTGCATAGTGGCTATGCTTCCCAGTGGGGAGTTAATTTGCATTCTGTGGAACCTGGAGCCGCTACCCGCTGCTATACTGATTTTTTGTTAGCAACTGCTTGGGGAACAGATGTCGGTTTAACGGCTGCGGCAATGTCCCCCTGTATGCGTTTGTATGCTTTTTTGGGAGAACAGTTAGCTGTTAATGGCATCCCGAATCACCAATATGAAGATTGGATTCGGACTTACAGTAGCGTGGATTTTGAACCGTTGGCACAGCAATTAGAAAGTTTGGTTGAGAATTATGCCAGGGACAATGCTGTTGTGCATTCAACTTACCGTTATGCGATGCTGTGTGAGTATGACTTTTTTCAGGCTGCATGGAATTTGTAGGAATTTCCCATAAAGGCGGCTTTGTATACTTGGGGGATGATTTTTTGCACGCACAGACGCAGAGAGAGCAATATATAGGAGCAGAGGAGCAGAGGAGAAGTTTCAGTAAGTCTTTCGCCTCTGCTGCCCATCCCCTCTGCCCACTATCCTCTTACCAATGCCCAATAAGTATTTAAAACAGTACTCTTGTTCTACTATAAACTGATTAAAGATAGTATTATTAAGGACTGTTTCATAAGAAACTCCTTTTTTGCCGCCCAATATGTCAGACCAAGAGCTCACAGCATCCCCAAAGTTCCGTTCAGAGCAAGCCAATGCTCAGGCTTCTCTGTTGAACGGACACCTCCCCTCGCACAATAGCCAGAATACCATTCGGATTAGGGGTGCTAGGCAGCATAATCTGAAAAATATTGACCTGGAATTGCCACGCGATCGCTTAATTGTATTTACTGGCGTTTCTGGTTCTGGTAAGTCTTCTTTGGCGTTTGATACGATTTTCGCTGAAGGTCAACGTCGCTATGTAGAATCCCTCAGCGCCTACGCAAGGCAATTTTTAGGACAGTTGGATAAGCCGGATGTAGAAGCGATTGAAGGCTTAAGTCCAGCGATTTCCATTGACCAAAAGTCAACTTCTCATAACCCCCGTTCCACTGTGGGTACTGTGACGGAGATTTATGACTATTTGCGGCTGTTGTTTGGTCGTGCTGGCGAACCCCATTGTCCAATTTGCGATCGCTGTATTGCGCCCCAGACAATTGATGAAATGTGCGATCGCATTCTGGAATTAGCAGACCGCACTCGTTTCCAAATTCTTGCACCTGTGGTTCGGGGTAAAAAAGGCACACATCGTAAGCTGTTGTCAAGTCTGGCATCCCAAGGTTTTGTCCGCGTGCGCGTCGATGGCGAAGTCCGTGAACTGTCAGATTCCATTGAATTGGATAAAAATTTAACTCACACCATCGAAGTAGTAATTGACCGCTTAGTCAAAAAAGATGGTATCCAAGAGCGTTTAGTCGATTCACTATCTACGTGTTTAAAACAGTCTGGTGGCATTGCAACCATCGTTGTTAGTCCCAGCGAAGGACAAATGACAAATGACAAAGGACAAACAACAAATGACGAAGAATTAGTATTTTCCGAAAATTTTGCTTGTCCAGAACATGGTGCGGTGATGGAAGAATTATCGCCGCGATTGTTCTCGTTTAATTCACCTTATGGTGCTTGTCCCAACTGTCATGGAATCGGCACTTTAAGAAGATTTGCACCAGATTTGATTGTACCCGACCCAGAAGCGCCAGTGTATGCTGCCATCGCCCCTTGGTCAGAAAAAGATAATTCTTATTATTTGGAATTGCTTTATAGTGTAGGGCAAGCTTATGGATTTGAATTACAAACAAATTGGAGCAAGCTCACAGAAGAACAGCAGCAGACTCTTTTTTATGGAGAAAACGAAGAAAGTACAAAAACAGATAAAAAACAAGTTTTTAAAGGTATTGTTCCAATTTTACAACGGCAATATGAGGGTGGCTCGGAGTTAATTAAGCAAAAATTAGAGCAGTATTTAATCGACCAACCGTGTGAGGTTTGTAGAGGAAAACGGTTAAAACCAGAAGCTTTGTCGGTGAAGTTGGGACAATATGGAATTTTGGATTTAACTAGCGTATCAATTCGAGATTGTCGGGAGAGAATTGAGCGATTCAAGTTGAGCGATCGCCAGTTACAAATTGCTGATTTAGTCCTCAGAGAAATTAAAGCCAGATTGCAATTTTTATTAGATGTTGGTTTAGATTACCTCACCCTTGACCGTCCAGCAATGACTCTTTCTGGTGGCGAAGCGCAACGCATTCGTTTAGCAACGCAAATTGGTTCTGGTTTAACAGGAGTTCTCTACGTTTTAGACGAACCAAGTATTGGTTTGCATCAACGAGATAATGGCAGATTGCTGAAAACTTTAACTAAGTTGCGCGATTTAGGTAACACCTTAATTGTCGTTGAACACGATGAAGAAACAATTCGTGCAGCAAACTATATAGTTGACATTGGTCCTGGTGCCGGAATTCACGGTGGAAATATTATCGCCCAAGGTGATTTAGAAGCATTATTAGCAGCAGAAGATTCCTTAACGGGTGCTTATTTATCAGGAAGGCGAGTAATTACTACACCAGCCGAACGGCGAGATGGAAATGGGCGGAGTTTAATCATTAAAAATGCCCATCGTAACAACTTAAGAAATATAGATGTAGAAATTCCATTAGGGAAACTTGTTGCTGTTACTGGCGTGTCTGGTTCTGGCAAATCTACCTTAATTAACGAGTTACTTTATCCATCGTTACAGCATCATTTAACTAAGAAAGTTCCCTTACCGAAAGACTTAGAGAAAATTCAGGGATTAAATGCAGTTGATAAAGCGATCGTTATCGATCAATCGCCCATTGGACGCACACCACGTTCTAATCCTGCAACTTACACAGGAATTTTCGACGCCATTCGGGATGTATTTTCGCAAACAGTAGAAGCCAAAGCTAGAGGTTACAAACCCGGACAATTTTCTTTCAACGTAAAAGGTGGACGTTGCGAAGCTTGTAGCGGACAGGGTGTGAATGTGATTGAAATGAACTTTCTCCCTGATGTTTACGTGCAATGCGAAATTTGTAAAGGTGCAAGATACAACCGCGAAACATTGCAAGTGAAGTATAAAGACAAATCTATTTCCGATGTTCTCAAGATGACAGTTGAGGAAAGTTTAGATTTTTTCCAAAATATTCCCAAAGCGATCGCCCGTTTGCAAACTTTATTTGATGTTGGCTTGGGTTATATTCAATTGGGGCAACCTGCGACAACTTTATCTGGTGGTGAAGCGCAACGTGTAAAATTAGCCACAGAATTATCTCGACGCGCCACAGGGAAGACACTTTATTTAATAGATGAACCAACAACAGGCTTATCTTTTTACGATGTCCACAAATTATTAGATGTATTGCAAAGATTGGTGGATAAAGGCAATTCAATTTTAGTAATTGAACATAACTTAGATGTGATACGTTGTGCAGATTGGGTGATAGATTTGGGGCCAGAAGGTGGCGACAAAGGCGGAGAATTGATTGCTGTAGGAACACCGGAGGAAGTTGCAGCAAATCCCAAGTCTTATACTGGCCAATATTTGCAACAGGTATTGCAGCAGTATCCAGCAGTGAAAAAGTAGCCTACTGTTGATCGCCCTTCTCGCACCTATCCATTAAATAACTATGATATGACAAAACTTGGCCCTCCAGAAGATAGCCTCAAGCAAAAACTTGTTTCTTAAATCACCATCCCCAAAAGGGGAATACTTAGCAGCTAATTAGCTGTTTTCCCCCTTTGCCAAAATTGCTTTAAAATCTCACCTGGCTTTCTGTCCCAAGTGTCAATATGTTCGTATATCAAATTATCTTTGTTGAGTTTATAAGTTGAATAGCCATTAAAAAGCAAAGGCGCTTTCCAAGGAACACGCAACACTCCCCGCACTGTCCAATTTACTAAAATAGTATCTTCACCAGACTGTTTTACATCATGTACATCAAAGTAAATTTGGGTAAAAAATAGCCGAGCGTGAAATCGTAAAGTCCAAAATATAATCCGATAATTAAATTTGTATTTGAACGTATTCACTGGATCTTTGAAATAGATATCCTGTGTATAAATGTCATATGAAATATCTTTTTCAAAAAGTGTCGGTAAATCTTGTTTGAGAGTTTCAATTACTTGTTCCATCTGCGAATAACTCTGTAGTTTTAATTTTTTGCTTCGCCTGCAACTACTTTCAACCAACTTAACGCGGGTGGTTAGAAACTTGAAAAGATTTGTAGGGTAGCACAGCTGTGCTACCCTAATTTATTGATGCGTTTGTACTAAAAAAGCTCATCAGCCTTGTTAGCTAATCATTTTACCGACATCATGGCGATATCCTCAACAACCCTTAGCGCAGTATACCAGTTGCCAACAGCTAAGATTTTCTTAAAAGATGACCTTTCACCAGAAGTATGTGACACATACTCAGATTGTAGATTGGATGTTGGAGGTTAGTTAACAGCAACTGCGATTCCTGAACCTGACGCAATTGCTGAACTCTCAATACTTGTCGGTTAAGGGGAAAAGGGGAAGGGGAAAGGGGGAAAGAAAAAACCTTTAACCTTTACCCGGTTGGTGAGCTTGTCGAACCATTAACCTTTTCCCCAAATTCAATGCCGAGTTAAAAATGCACAAAGCGAGCAGTATTGGCTGAACTCTTGGTTGTTAGTTTTGTGAGTAGAGTTATCAAGAAAAAGCCAGCATCTACATAGACAGTAAACCTGAATAGTCGAAGCTAGCTTCATTAGAACTGTAATTGACCATTATTTTAGCTCTAACAACCAGGGATCTCCAAGACGCGCTAGAACTGTCGAAACTTTGTTAGAGAGTAACTACTCACTCAAATCGCAAACTTTAGATTCCTGACTTCTTAGAGAAGTCGGGGTTCTGATTGTTCAGTTTTTATGAATTTTTATACATATACGGGAAAGTTTGATGGTGAGCAATGAAGCTTATTATCTTGTTCAAAAAAACAACTTAAACCGCGCTAGTTGATTTTCAATTGTTCGTGTCAGAATTTTATTCAGTTCTTTGATGTCTTGAAATTGTAAAATTTGTTGTGTTGGTAAATCAAAGGGAACTTGTCCTTCAAAATTTGGGCGTTGCATTTGCGCTAGTAGAATCTGTTCAGACCGCTTACTTTGGATGGCATACCCAATTTCAATACAGACATTCGGGCTGGGAATTAGTTGGAGAGTTTCTTTAACATCAATACTAGTAATCGGTGTTGTATCAGCGATAAATAACAAACTCTTACGGATTTTTCGCATCATAGTACGATTAATTCGCATAGTAGCACCGCTGGGACGAGAGGATTCTATTAATGTTAAAAGAAGGCGCGATCGCAAGTTTAAAGTCTCCAAACTTTTTCGCAGTTCCTCTCTGAGAACGTCACTCGCTGCGGCATACTCAGTTTGGTAGGAGAAAAAAATAGTTGGTTCTAACTGAGCTAACAGCGCCTGTTTAGTAAAATAAATTTCGTGACTAATCAAGTCAATGTTAGCTACACGATAGCCACCACTACCTTCAATATAAAATTCAATATCTTCCCCTTCCAGATAGCGCCCAAACCAAATTGATTTCTTAATTTCGTCACTTTCTTCTAAAAAGTCCGCTCGCAATGCCGATCTCAGCAGACTTTTTTTACTTAGGCGAATGTCTGGTGGGCGCTTTTCCAATTCTGGAATCGGCTCATAATCCTGTATATACCATGCTCTGAGCGCAATAATTGACATAAGGCGCTATTTCAACTGTTTATCGCTATTTAACTTCGTATCAAGCTTACACCCAGAGGAGTCCTCATTCTGATTTCTTTTTAAACACAACAACACCCAACCATCTACTCGCTTTAAAATTCCCTCTCGTTGTTTGTTCTACGCGGGGATGTACTAACTCTCATCGCTTCCGTAAACAAGTAATGAAAATCAGTTCCAGCGCCCCCTAATCTTCCACATTTGAGGAAATATAAGTTTTCGCGTTGGGTGTTGCGGTGTTTTGACGAGACAGATGTGAATTAAACAGCGTCTTTTACCTCTTACTACATTCCATCATGCAGCTGTTGTATCTGCCAGGGAAGCTTTTTATTAGCTTCAATTATTAGATTAGCACTAGTGCATGAGAGTAAATTTATTTGCAACTAAACTTTACTTTTGAAGTATTTTTTACCTAACTCAATATAGCGCACGCCCTAAATAGCTTTTGTTTTTTTTGTTTAGCCTATTGTTAAAAATTTTATCATCAACCTTCTGGATGAATTGAGTAATTGCTAAGTAAATTTTTAAGTTTTGGAACTAACATTTTGTAATAATGTGAAAAATTGTGTGCTGGCTATTGGTGATTGGGCATTGGGGTGCTGAGTCAATACAGTTCGGTTAAAGGGGAAGGGGGAAAGGGAAAAGGGGAATTTCAAACCTTTCCCCTTTTCCCAGCCCAGATCAGAAATGAAGAGTGCTTATACGAGGCGTATTGAGTGCTGAATTAGGAGTTAAGAGTTAGGAATTCTGCTGCCCTAGTGGTCTGGCAAGTCAACTATCCGTGGTGGCAGGCTTCGGGGTAGGGAGCAGGGAGCGGAGGGGAAAGATTCTCCCCCTTGCCCCTGCCCCCCTGCTAGGTCTACACAGCAATATTGGGTTGGCAGACTACTAGTTATGGTTGACTATTAATTGTCGCTGGAGGCTTGACGGGAATCTCAATCCAGAACTCTGTACCTTTGCCTGGTTCTGAAATGCACTCCATGATTCCAGCATGTTTTTCTACAATAATTTGATAGCTGATTGCCAATCCCAGTCCTGTGCCTTTACCCACAGGTTTGGTAGTGTAAAACGGGTCAAAAATTCGCTTTTTCACCTCTTGAGTCATTCCAGGCCCATTGTCACTAATACAAATCAACACACGAGAGTTGTCTGCTGAAACTTTAGTGGAAATATGGATAGTGGGCGTTGAGGAGAGGATGGGGGGAAAAGGGAAATTGGAGACAAAGCAGAAGACTTTTTCCAAGTTGTCTTCTTGTCCCATTGTCTCGTTGTCTTCCCACTCTTGATCGTGACTCTCTGCTCTCCACTCCCCATTCCCCATTACCAGGGCATCTATAGCATTACTGATAATATTCATGAATACTTGATTCATTTGTCCGGCATAGCATTCCACCCGTGGGATTTTGCCATAGTCTTTGATGACTTCAATGCTTGGAAAATCAGGATTTCCTTTCAGGCGGTGTCGCAAAATTAATAAAGTGTTGTCAATACCTTCGTGCAGATCAACGCGCTTGTTTTCAGATTCATCCAAGCGAGAAAAATTGCGTAACGACAGCACTATTGAACGGATGCGATCGCTTCCCACTTGCATTGACTCCATGATTTTTGGCAGGTCTTCTACCAAAAAATCAAAATCGATCGCTTCGATGGCAGCGCGGATTTCACTATTAGGGTTGGGATAATGTAAGTGGTAGAGGCGTAAAATTTCCAGTAATTGTTCAGTATACTCGCTGGCGTGACAGAGGTTACCGTAGATAAAGTTAACGGGGTTATTGATTTCGTGGGCGATACCTGCTACCAGCTGTCCTAAGGCAGACATTTTTTCGGTGTGAATCAATTTTGTCTGTGTTTCTTGGAGTTGATGCAGAGTACTTTCTAACTGTGCAGCTTGATCTCTAGCTTCAGCTTCAGCACTACAAGTTTGTTCGTAGAGTTGTGCTTGTTGAATGGCGATCGCAGCCTGATCTCCTAGCTGTTGCAATAAATCAATTTCCGCATCCTGCCAATTTCTGGGAGCGTCGCACTGATGGGCAATCAGTAATCCCCATAGTTGCATACCTATGTTGATTGGAACAATTAAGTTGGCTTGCACTTGTAGACTTTGCAAAAAATCTCGATGACAAGCACTCAAAGAAACCGTTGATACATTGTTAACAGCGCGTATCCTACCCTGAAAATATAATTTAATAAACTCATCAGGAAAGCATTCTACTGGCGCTTCCACTCCTAAAACTGACTGCCAGTTGCCATTAATTTCTTCCACAATCACGGATTTAGTTTTGATTTGGAAAATCAACACCCGGTCTGAGTTTAACAGCGATCGCACTTCCCGAACGATAGCCTGGAGGGTTGTCTGCAAGTCTAATGTACTGCGGATCTGATCTGTGACTTGTTTGAGTACTTTGGTGAATAGTAATGATTTTTCTAGTTCAGCAGTTTGCTCTTGCACCCGCAGTTCTAGGTTGGAATTGAGCGCTTGTACTTGTTTGTACATTTGCTGCTGCTGAATTGCCATTGAAAAATGATCGTATAGGGCTTGGGCTAATAAAATGTCTTCTGCCTTCCACTCACGTGCTTGCCCCTTTTTTTCCTCTCGCCAAGCTTCAAAGGAAAGTTGCGGTAGTAATTGTCGCCGATTGTCTTCACATCGTCCCGCCCACAAAATTTCTGTGTCAAATTCGCTGCGAAAAATGCTTAGTACACCAGTAAATTTTTCGCGGTAATGTAGGGGAATCACCATCATTCCCCGAATTGGAGTGGAACGGAACCCTAAAGCTAAAACTCGCAAACGCGGTTCTTTATAAAGGTCAGCAGTTGCCCAAATATTGCCCGGCTTACACTCAGCCATCCAGTTTTGCCACATAGAATGCTGTTCGATAAGACCGTTTTCTAGCTCATAGGGTAGTTTTGGTTGCTCCCCTGAGGTGTATAGTTCTTTGCTTTGTTCAATATAAAGCCTGCCGCCTATGCCACCAAAGGCAGTAATCACTTCTTCTAGTGCCCCCCGTAATTGGATTGTTGGCAGTTTATGTAATAGTGTGGTTACTCGGTTAATAGTTGCTTCTCGTTGTTGCTGGGCGATCGCTTCAGTCAATACGTGACTTTGAGCAATAGCGATCGCTACTTGATCGGCAACTTGCTGCACTAATCTCAGTTCTCGCTTCAAAATCCTTCGGTGTTCAGTGTGATGAGATACCAACAATCCCCACAATTGGGGTTTTGCCGATTCTTCTTTAAGGTCGTAATGTAAAATGGGCACTACTAAGGAAGACTGCACGCCCATTGCTTTTAAATATTCAATATGACAAGTTTCTACTTGCCGATAGTTAATATTAGTTTTTAGACGTTTGCCAGTTTCTTTTGACTGTAGAGGTGATAGCCCAATTTTCCCATTAGCCACATCTACAATTGAACGTTGTCCTGCTAGCAGGAACATCTCTCTGGCTTCTTGTGGAATATCATAGACTGGAAAGCGCAATCCCAATAAAGACGGTAAACGCTGCTCATAAATAGATTCAGCAATTACTTCACCACTACCATCAACATCAAACCGATACACCTTGACCCGATCTGTACCCAAAAATAACCGTACTTCGGCAACAGTAGTTGTTAGTATCTCTTGGAGATCGAGCGATCGCCTGATCTGTTTTGTCATCCGATGCAGTAAACTTTCTTGGTTTAAGCTTTGCTGCAACCAGTTTGGTTTATCGGTAAATGTCATCGTTTATATACACCATGACTGAAGTGTAAAAAAGTTTTTTATATTTGTCTTTGATGAGAATTTTCAAATTACAGTTCCTTGGTTTTTATCCCATTTGATGAAATTTCTGTTAAAAATACATTGATATGGGCGTACAACTGTTGCAGATATTTTGGCAAATTGTATTAGAAGATATTCCACAAGTATCAGAATCCCTATTCTTAAAATAGATTTAGGAAGATTTAAAAGTACTTGGTGTATTACATACACTTTACAAATATCTGCTCAAGTTGATCTTTAAGAAAATTTTAATCATTGACATCTATTAATTTTATATTCTCAATCATTAAACTATTTCAGTAATATCACTCAACTTAGTCCCTGATTAAATGCTTGGAATTAACAATATTTTTTTACTATTGATGCCCATTAAGCCAATTAATTAAGATTTTTCCCAAGTAAATAACTCATTGTCGGCAATTTGTTGAAAAGTTTTTGACTGGGGGAATTTGACTATTCCCCGTTTAATTGCTGATTTTATGTTGAATGTAACTTTTTTAATTAAACTATTCGTGAATTACCCTTAAAGATAGTAATTTACGGATTTCTTCACGAACGCTGATGAGAATTTTACCGAGATGGTTTTGACCGGTTTTATTAGCGCCACAACCCCAAAAATAATCGGTTGGGGAGTTTTCAACCAATATTTCATCCCCTGTCCTCAAAAGAACTTCTTGAATATCAGCATGAGTGAGAAACTTTTTGAGTACAGCTTCTCGCATCACTTGAGTTTTGACCAAATCCCAGTCTCGACGTAGTTGCCGAGTACTACATCTTCCCAAAGCAGCAGCTTCTTCGGGAGTGGGGGCGGCATGAATGAAAGGTATAATTACTGCATCCGTACTGCCAACAAACTTTTGCGCTTGATAATAATGCTCAACCGTTGGCCAGTAAACACCCTGGACGTGAATTCCGTGGAAAGAAAAGTTAGAAAAACAGCCATAAGGCTGCCAAACCTTATAAAAGTAAATGGTCATTTGAAAATTGCTCTTTTATATATTTAATTTCACTCTAGCTGAGTAAGTCAGCCCTTGAGTAGGGCAAATTCAGCCCAACACAGCTCAAAGTCTGAGCTGAGGAAATCTCGGCTCAGAACTTTGTAAGAGGAGGAGCGTCACTTTTCAAGACAGAGACTTTTAAGCTTGTTGCCTATTGCCTTGGTTTTTCGACTTGAAGAGGGATTATTTCTATGTACGACGGTTAACTAAGGTAGCGCTGGCTTGGTCAACAGGCATCAGCACAACTTCATTAATATTGACATGGGGCGATCGCGTCACGCAGAAAAATATCACATCAGCCACATCATCTGCTGTCAGAGGGGTAAGTCCCTGGTAAACCTGATTGGCACGTTGAGTATTTCCGTGAAACCGCACCTCGCTAAATTCCGTTTCTACCATACCAGGGTCAACAGAAGTTACCCGTACAGGAGTACCCAACAGATCTTGCTTTAAGCCTTCAGAAATTGCTCTTACTGCCGCTTTAGTAGCACAGTATACATTACCACTAGGATAAGTTTGATGTCCGGCAATGGAGCCTAAATTTACCACATGACCGCGACCGCGGCTGACCATTCCAGGAACGACATAACGGGAGATATAAAGTAAACCTTTAATGTTAGTATCAATCATTTCTTCCCAATCTGTAAAACTGCCCTCATGCAACTTGTCTAAACCACGACTCAAACCAGCATTGTTAATCAAAATATCGATGCTAGACCAAGAGGGGGGTAGAGTAGAGATGGCAGATTCTACAGCAGAGCGATCGCGCACATCTAGCTCTAACAAATGAACTTCACTATTAAAATCTTGGCTGAGAGTATCTGCAATTTGCTGCAAACGTTCTAACCGCCGTGCCGCTAAGATCAGTTTTGCACCCGCACCAGCAAAAATTTTGGCACAAGCAGTACCAATACCACTACTAGCGCCAGTAATTAAAATAATTTGATTTTCCAAAGAAGTCATTGTTGGTCAAAAGTCAATAGTCCAGTGTCAATTGTCCAATAATTTGGAACTGACGCGAACTTTAGTTATAAGCTACAAAGTGCTATATAGGAATCCGGTTTGATTTCTGAAAAAAATCCGTACACTTCTAATCCCTTTCTTCACTATTGCCTATTGCCTGTTCCCTGCCTCTACGAGTAATTTCAAAAATCAAATACTAGTCCTATATCAACAATGTTTCTAAAATTTCCCAACTCTAAGTCAAATTCTGACTTTTCACGTCATGTGGAAAAGCTAAGGCAAAACCTAACCCCCCAGCCCCCTTCCCTACTAGGGAAGGGGGAGAAATCAAAGCCTCTCTCCTTGCAGGGGAGAGGTTTGGAGAGGGGTTTTCCAGATACCGTGAAAAGTCAGAAGTCAAATTCTATTTATTACTGCCCAAAGCTTCATTGATAGCCGTCATTAATAACTCATTTATAGAGATTCCTGTTGCCTTAGCCATAGAGGAAATCACGCTTTTAGGGGCAAAAGAACAATACAACCCAGCTTCTAAAAACCAAGGTTGTCCCTGTGGGTCGATGCGGAAATCAAATAAACTGTAGTGGCGACAGCCTAAAGCTTGATGACACTTCTTAGCCACTTGCTGAACCTTTTGGGTAATCGGGTCATTAGGGTCTACAATCCAAGACTTGATATTATCTTTAGCAGCGAAACCCAAGTTACCATCGTCTGTTTTTTTGAGTTTATCAGCAAAGGTGCGGATTGGTTTTTCGTCAGAGTCTAGCAAATACTCTTCAAGAGGTAAACCGATTAACTCTCCATCTTTCACAATGATGCCGCATCTGACTTCTCGACCTTCGATGAATGTTTCTACAATCGCTTCATCTGCATATTCAAATGCTGTCTTCAGGGCAGCGTCATACTCGGCAGCATCTTTAACTAAAGTTACCCCTATTGAGTTGTCCGAACTTACAGGTTTAATAACTACTGGAGGTGCAATTGTTGGAACATCTCCCTGGCGCAGCAGTTCTCCACGAGGCACTTTTACCCCTGCTGCTTCGACAATCGCTTTGGTTCTGGCTTTGTGAGCCGTTATTGCCATCAGATCGGGAGTATTACCTACGTAAGGGATCTTGAGCAGGTCGAATAGGGCGCGGTAGTGAGTCATTCCAGGGATACAAAACATTTGTGGTAACATGATGTCAATGTTTTGTGCTGCGATCAACTCTATAGCTTCAAACACAGGCATCGGTTTAGCCTGAGCAATATCTTCTCTACTGAGGGACTGAGGAAATCGCCACTGGCGATCGGGTGTGATATATGCAATCTGAAAGTCGTAGCGCGATCGCTCTGTCGTTGCTGCTAAACAATCTTCGGCGTAAAGGCGTGACAAATCGCAGTAAAAATCATTCTGTGCAGAGCCAACTAAATGAAGGATACGAAGTACTGGCATGATTCATGTTCTCTAACTTTTATTGTGGGGTGGACATCTTGTCCGCCCTTGTTTCCGGGCGGGCGAGACGCCCACCCCACAAGTACTAGTAATTTATTTCTTGGTAATCCGTAGCAGCCTCGGTATTAATCTCCCCCTAATTCCACCAATTTCCCAATGTTGAAATCTATGCGCGTCCAGCCTTTTAACTGACGTAGATTCTTAATCAAAAGCAAAGGAATTTGCCAATGATGCACCATTAAAAATGGTAATGGGTCATCTGGTTTATAAATTGCATCAGTTCCCCGCCAAATATTTCCAATCCATTTTTTCAATTGCGTAAAAGAACGGATACCAGTCAAACGCCAGACTTCATGATAAGTCCAATAAGTTGGTTTACTGGTTGGCAATGGCTGTAATGTTTCAGCCATCGGTTCTTTATCGAGGTAGGCTTGGGCAACTTGTGGATGGTCGTAGAAAGTAGTAATCGCAGAGTGTGTGCGGGGATTACACTCAATGGCGTAAACTCTGCCATCCTCAGCTTGAATGAAGTCAAAGGAAACCTGTCCTGTAAGTTTCAGTTCTTTGACAAAATGCCTTACCCATTCCCTGATTTGAGAATTTTCAACGTTTTCATAGTTGACCTGAAAAGCTGAAGATTCACAGCAACAGTGCAATCGTAATTCGCCATCCCGGACAGTGCTATGGGTACAAAATTCCTTTCCAGGAATAAATTCTTGCATAATCCAAGGCTTGTCTGGGCTGATTGGCAAGCTTCTGACGAATGCAGCTGTTTCTTCAGGGGTGGCACAGGGAAGCTTAGTTAAGTCTAAACGCCGTACTGAATCGTAAGGAATGCTCTTGAGGATATATTTGCGAGATTCCTGGGAGAAGTCGAAATTTATAACTTGTTCGGCAGAGGTAATTTTGAAAGATTTAGGTACTGATAAACCAAGCGATCGCGCTGTTTCGGCAAAGGCAAATTTATCATCCAATCTCTCGGTAATATCTATGTCAAAGTGAAATACTTCACAGTACTCTGACAGCAATGGCTTGGCGAGGGAGTCGTAGTAACTACCCAAGGGACTGGTGACAGGAATGTAGACATCGATATTTTCTTGTTTGATGATGTCTATCAAAGCCTGAGTATAGCGTTCTGGGTTTTCTTGAGGCGCAGGAACAGTATAAAACTTGTCTACGGCTTGGGAAAATCGATGACCAGATAACCAATATTTGTGGGTTTCTATTAGCACCACTCTGTGTCCAGCAGCAGCACATGACCGCGCTAGCTGTAAAGCTTTGGTCATTTTACCGCCACTAATCAGAATGTTTTTGGGGTTTGCTGCTTTGGTGGCTGGCTGCTGGAAAGGACGCGAGATTGTATGCCACAACAAAGTTACTAAAACGATCGCGGCATTGATTGGCAGCGCTAATAATAGCAACGCCAAAGTCAAAAGATTTTGGATAATTACGGCTATTTTTGTCTCTGAAGGTAAAGACGGGATAGCAGGTGAAGAAGAAACGGAAATAGATTGTGCCATACGCAATCACGCAGTTCTGCGGATAATTGTCAAGCCATCTCGTAGGGGGAGTATTACCTGTTCTACGCGGGGGTCGAGTGCTACGGCACGATTAAATTGAGCGATCGCTTCACCATTGGCGGTGCGTTGTTGCCCAGGTAAATAAACCTCTCCTTGCAGCAGTGTGTTATCTACACAAATAAATCCTGATGGTGCTAGCAGATTAGTCTCTAGCAATGTTTGGAAGTAGGTTATGTACTCCTTTTTATCTGCGTCAATAAAGACTAGATCAAATGATTCTCCAGCTGCTATTAACTTATCTAAGGTTTGCAATGCTGGCCCTAATTCCACCCGAATTTTTCTCCCGTCAGGAGATTGATCGAAAGCTGCTTGTCCAACTTCTGCGGCAAAAGGATCTACTTCACAAGCAACCAGCACTCCATCTTTTGGTAATGCTTCTGCCATTGCCAATGCAGAATAACCTGTGAACATCCCTATTTCTAGTACTCTTTTAGCCTTGGTCATGTGAACAAACATTTTCAGTGTTTGTCCTTCTACATGCCCAGATAACATCTCTTGTTCTAGAGGTCGTACTGTTGTGCCTTCACTAAAGTGTTCTTGCCATGCTTCTGTGGATGTTTTTTCGGCAAGTGCAGTTAAAGCGGCTGATTCAGGGGTCGTATATTCTTCCAAGTAAGGATCTAAACCAGCTGCCAACTGCCATGCTTGAGTAATGTTAGCGACTAACTCCGCAGGTAAATCTGTGCGTTGGTTAATCTTTTGGACAATAGCTTCTAACTTCTTTGCTAAGATTCCTACCGGTGTGACTGGTCTAGCTGTGGGCTTGGCAATTGTAGTGGACATTATATTGCACTCCCGACTAGTTCTGTCTGATAAACGGGGTACATATCCACACCTTCACCACCACGAGGATAGTTAACGCAAAGCTGTTTGTGGTCTGCTAAACCTTGTGCCAATTCTTCCCGTGTCAAATCATTCATATAGAAGCAAGTACCAATTGGTTTGGGCATAGCAGCTCTCAATAAACCATCGCGTGTGAGAGTGATGGACTCGGTAGCGTCCCATAACAGTTCTTCATCCATTAAAGGATGGTCGAGAGCCAACCCTAAATCACTGATTAATCCTAAAATGCGATCGCGTTCTTCAGTCGTGATATAGCCTCTATTAGCTGCGATGGTTGCAGATAAGGCCATATCGATACTTACAGCATGTCCGTGAAACATCGGTATGCGTGGTGCGAGTTCTAAAGTCGGACTCCAAGTATGTCCATAAGCAATTGCTCTATCTAAATCTAGTTCGTGAAGGTTAGGTACTTCTAACTCCAACATTTTTTTGATCGCTTCGTAAGTCAAACGATGAGCAATTTCTTTAATCTCTGGAGTTGCATCAATATTGCCAAAGTGAGTGTCAAGCAATTCTTTGCCATACTTTTCTAACCACTCAAACACACCTCCATGAGCAACTACAGCGATTTTGACTAATTCTGCCATCCCATTACGCACTTGATTTGTTGGTAATGTCCCCAGCAGAGAAAAGTCTAGTAAAACCTTTTGGGAAGCATGATAAGCACCCAAACGATTTTTCAGCTTTCGATGATTGACTGCTACCTTGATAGCGACGCTAGCATCAATCAAACCAATCAAAGAAGTAGGAATCCGGATGTAATTACTACTACGGCGATAGGTAGAGCAAGCAAAACCTACAACATCTGTAATTAAACCACCACCTATGACTAATACCGGCTCTTTTCGTACTAATTTGAAGTCTGCGAACACATCTATAATCTTCTCAAAGGTTTGGATAGATTTGTTTGGTTCGCTAATAGTCAGAGCAAAAATCCTCAGTTCGAGACCGTAATACCGGAAATATTTTTCAATCTGAGTACCGTAAAAATTGTAGACATTAGTATCGATAACAGCCAAGCATCTTCCAAAACTTCTATATATTTCTGCAAGTTCTGGATTAGCAATATCAAAAACACCATCTACATAAACTAAGTCGTACTCGATCTTTTCGTAGGCCTCTACGTGAAATTTGGTTTCGGTAGCTTGGAGTTTTGTTTGAACAATGGTCACAAATTTTGCCCTCTAGGTGAAATAAATTGTAACTTTGATGTTGATGTCATCAGAAATGTAAGCACTTCTTAAAGATAGTGGCTTAACTTAGCGACATTATGTCGCAAGCAAGTAAATTGCCTGCGATTCGTGAGTACAAAGAGGTAGACTTAAATGAAATTTTGTTGGATTGCAAATTTAGAAATCACAAATTCCAGCACTAGAGATGAAGTGCATCTACTGTCATTTCATTAGTACAGCAAAAGGGCTTAAGTCTTCGCTGAACCTTAAGGATCTCACCAATTTACGCAACAAAACTTCATATAGTTTTTCAGATTATCAGAATGTTAATTTTATGTCTAGCCTCAAGGTTCACGGACTTGTAGTAGCTGAATAACGGTTTAAAAGCAAGCGAAGAGAGTGGTTTTACTTGCTGAGAAAGCTTAGACACTTGTTTACATTAGTTAACGTATCACTATTTTTCAAAAATTGCACCTACACCAAAGGTAGATCTGAAACAAAAAAACTAGATTTTGAGGATTTAGCAGTTTGAGGCTTGATTTAAATAGCTAATCTTTCGGTAGCGAGAAGATACGACATTATCCGTGCAAAAGTAAGTGGGCGGGAAAACTAATAACTATGTAACGAAAAGTTAAGCAGACATATAGGAGTTATATTTAACACGTTATCTACTGTAATTTCTGCTTTCTCCTTTAGCTTGAACATTATCAATTAGGCTATGAATTTTATCCAGTCTTAAACGAGCGTCCATATCTTAGTCACCTCAGTAGTTGGATACTCGGTATTTATTTAATCTCCAAATAGTTTAGTTTTTTCACACCGACTTACTGAATCGCACACACGGTTGTCCAGTAAGTCCTGATAATCTTGACATTAGTCTCCAGAGGTAAGTAAGGGTAAAATTATCAACCGAAGGTAGGAACAATTGAATTCCAAAACTTTTTGACACTGACGTGTACTAAGATATGGTTACATCGCCATTTACTGATTTAATTCCTTGTCCCCTTCAAGTATTCCACTTTGCCATAAAGGTTTAGAGCAAGTGATTTCTTGTTTGAAAAGAAAGAATTTTTATAGTGAGTATTTATACGCTTAAGTTCAGCCTTTCTAATGAGAAATTCCTGCTTTTAAGCCATTGGGTTTCCCTTCCCCTTTTATGGATTTTATAGATACGCTCTAATTGGGATGCTCCACTATTATTTTTTTTAAGTACTACATTTATGGATTTTGTTCCTATTGAAACAGACACACCTGTTTCTGTAGAAATCGCTGAGATTGTTTCACCATCAACAATACTCTCTCCTACCTCAACACCCAGCTCTCGTATTTCTAAGGGTGGGATTCGCACTAGTTTGAGGGCTTCTACTGCCGATGGTGTTTTCGCAGCAGTTTTTTCTGTTGCTACTGGCCCAATTTTGCTAGGTAATTTTTTGGTGGAGTTGGATGCCACTCCCATAGTTTTTGGCATGGTATCCTCTATCCCCATGTTGGCACATTTGTTTCAGCCGATAGGTGCTTACTTATCTGAACGCAGTACCAGCCGCTTTAAGTATTCACTGCGGACACACGGAATTGCTCGATTACTGTGGCTAATTTTAGTAATTGGCATTGCTAGCTTTAGCTGGGGAGGGCTGAATTCTAACCAATTGGTGATACTATCGCTCTCGATTCTCCTATGTAGCCATCTTTTAGGAGGATTAGCAATTGCATCATGCTTGAGTTGGATAGCAATGTTAGTCCCACGACAATTGCGAGGTAGATATTTTGGGCTACGCAATAGCCTTGCCAACCTCACCGAGTTGCTTGGCTTGCCCTTAGCAGGTTTAGCTGTATCACATTGGTATGGGGGGAGTATCCAAGGTTATGCAGTGATTTTGTTAGTAGGCATTTTCTTTGGAATTGTGAGCTTGGGGTGTCAGTATTTCCAGGTAGATATGAATCCCCAATTACAAAATACCTATTATGCTAGCTCATCTCAAACTAGTGAGATTGAGGCAGACTCGTCACCAAATGAACTTGGGGAGACATCTGGTACAATCTCTTTGCCGCAAATACTGACACCGGAAAATGATTTAGTTAGCAGCGTCTGGAAAAACTCTAATTATTTGGCGTTTCTGCTTTATTTTGGTTTATGGACGCTTGCTGTTAACCTCAGTGCCCCATTTTTTAACCTCTATTTGCTAGATACGCTAAATCTAGATGTGAGCTGGGTAACCTTCTACAACAGCTTGCGAGCTGGGGCACATATGTTGATGTTGATTATCTGGGGTAAATTAGCAGATAAAATTGGCAATCGTCGGATTTTAATTTCTACAGGAATTCTGATTGCAGTCATACCGTGGCTGTGGCTGGGGATTGGTTCTAGTTCCCTGGATCTTTGGCTGTGGTTACCTTTATTACACATTTTCATTGGCGCTAATTGGGGAGGAGTTGATTTGTGTAACAACAATCTCCAGATAGAAATTGCACCAGTCAAAAATCAGTCTATCTATTTTGCGATCGCAGCTGCTATTGCTGGGGTGAGTGGTGCTTTAGGAGCAACCATAGGCGGCTTTATCGCTCAATTTGCTGGGTCTTTTGGCATAGCGGAAGTTTTCTTTGTGTCCGGTATATTACGACTAGCGTCACTAATACCACTGATTATTAAAAAGGATCTCGGTAGTAAGGCTGAAATTATTTAACTACGGTTGTCAACAAATAGTCCATCTACAGAAAGAATTACAAACTGAATATCTACTTTATAGTGAAAAAGCTTTCTTACTATTTAACAAAGTTGATCTCAGTAAAGTGAATTCTTGAGATTCTTTGTGAAATCGGGTGATATGCATTTAGCAGTTGCCATCCAAAATAGTTTAATTTCAAAATCTGAAAAAAGAGAAAATGCTCCAGGTAGAAACACCAAAAATTAGCCCTCAACAAGTTGAAGCTTTTGAACGAGATGGCGTTATCTGCGTCAAAAATGCTCTAGATGAGATCTGGGTAGAAAGGCTGCGAAAAGCTGTTGACAAGAATATAGCAATCCCTGGCCCTCTGGAGGAAAAGAACGCACCAAGACCAGAAGGCAGTGTGGAACATGCCAGTAGTATATGGCTCATTGATGCTGATTTCCGTGCTTTGGCTTTTGAATCTCCATTACCAACACTTGCAGCTCAAGTTTTAAAGTCGGAAAAATTAAACTTTTTAGCTGATGGTTTTTTTGTGAAAAAGCCGAAAGCAAATAGCCGTGTTGGGTGGCATAACGACCTACCTTATTGGCCTGTACAAGGTTGGCAGTGTTGTAAAATTTGGCTGCCTCTAGATCCTGCTAACGAAGAAAACGGCCGATTAGAGTATATAAAAGGTTCTCATCGCAGGGGTAAAGAGTTACGCGAAGGCTCGAATCCTTCTTGGTTTGTAGAGCCAGAACCCCACGAATTACTCTCTTGGAATATGGAACCTGGAGATTGCTTGATTCATCATTTTCTGACAATTCATCATTCAGTAACTAACATATCTTCTACACAACGACGTGCAGTAGTGACTAATTGGACTGGCGATGATGTTACTTATTATCAGCGTCCGAAAGCGTGGCCTTTCAAACCTCTCGAAGAAATTGATTTACCAGAATTTAATTCATTGAAAGCCAAAAAATCTGGTGAGCCGATAGACTGTGATATATTTCCTAGAGTTGAAGTGCATCGCTAGTTCGGAATTCCCACTATTAAACAACTAGCAAAACTCAATCAACTTATTGCTTGGATATATCTTGATATATGGGCATTCACCGAATGAGTGCTGAATGCCCAGTCAGTTTATAATAGCTACTCGGAGGTAATGCGATCGAGTTCATCGAGAATATTGCTATCTATATCAATGTCAAATTTCCGAGCAAAATGAGCGGATGATGCAAGTAAATTAGGCAAATCTTCCATTAACAATACTTTTGGATGAGGACCTCCAGTTGACCAATCAATATAGCGGCGACGGTCGTTTTTTAGTTTTAGGTGAGGTGCATTAACAAGTATAGTTTGAAAGTATGCCTCGTCTGCATGTTTGACTTTACTATAATGTAAGGTTACGGCATTTCTTTCTTGGTGAAAATCGATAATATACTCAGCAGCTTTACGATTAGCACAAAACCATTGACTTCCACTGAAACAAGCAAGTTTCTTTGAAAAAGGAAGAAAAGGTTTTGTTAATAAAGGATGTTCTAAGCGTATTTCCATATTCAGTTGAGCAAAATATTTTTTTGAATAATGAAAAGCAAACGACTTTGTACAGTATCGTTGATAGGAATTTTTCAGCCATAACATATTTGGTTTTAAATCTTGTTTATAAGTCTCATACGTGATTCGCTCATACTGAATATAAGCATCGTATGGACTTGAGGCTAAATCGTCCAATATTTGCCTTGCAGTCTTTATCGGATAGTCTGCTCCACTAAGTAGTACAAACCAATCCGGTGCATCGGAGACCTCGTACATTAGTTTAAGTGCCTGTATTGTAGCCTCTTCAACAGAAAAATCTGCCCACTCAGTCTGTAAGTGAGGGCGTACTAGTAAAACATTTTTTGGCAGAGTATCTACAGGTAAATCACATTTTGAAAAATCATGATGACATACAATTACAGGATAATTGAACATCCTGTTTAAGGTATTTATCAGTCTGTAAATTTGTAGAGGTTTTGTGTGTGTTAATAAAACAAAACCTATAGATTGGCTGGTGCGATTTTGCATTTTGAAGGTTGGAATGACTGATTGTTATACTATTTAATCAGCACTAATTAATATTTTACTCATCTTGGTAACTGGAACAACTACCCCATTTCTTAAATAATGAGGCGCTCTTTTGATCGCAGTAAATCCCAGTCTTAAATAAAATCCTTCAGCATAAAGGCTAGCAGTTGTAATTACCTTATCTATACCGCGATCGCTTGCTTTATTGCAAAAATGTTCAACTAAAGCACGCCCAACACCTTGACCTTGATATTTAGGATGGACGTATAGCCCAATCAATTCATCAACAACGAAACTAGCAAAACCCATAACAACATCTTTCTCGACTGCAACCCACAAAGATTCCAATTTCATATTTTTTAATATATTTGAACTATCAGGCTGGTTGTGGTTGTTACGCCAAGCAAAAAGTTCTTGCTCAGTATAAAAAGTTGCAGGTAGAGCTTTGATAGCAGCAATATGAATTGCACTCAGCGCCCACCCGTCTTTTTCATCAGCAGGTCGAAGAGATATTTTACTGGCACTCATAGTTTTAAGACTGGCATTTAGATGACATGCCTTTGAGAATATCAAGTCCGCTCAAAATATAAACTACGGTAAATCTATCGTTAAAATATATAATATATTTTAATTTACACTAAATCTATCGATAAACCGTATATTATAGGTAGAGCAATAAAATAATCAACCCAAAAGGCGAATTCAGAAATAATCAAGTCATAATTTCTGAAATTTGGTAAATTTTGTTGCGTTTGTATAAATATCTTCTCAAAGCTTGCTTTTTAGAGCATTTATCAAACTGCAAGAAATTGGAAAGTTAAAAGGAGAGAATGTGATCAACGCCATACAAATTAACGAAAACTTGACAACCACAGGACAAGTCATACCGAAACAGCTCGAGCAAGCTAGCCAAGAAGGTTTTAAGTCGATTTTAAATCTGCGATCGCCTGATGAGTTAGGATTTTCCCAGGATGAGCAACGAGTGGCGGAAGCATTAGGGCTACACTATACTAATGTGCCGCTCAAACTGGAAGCACTAAATGAAGAGTTAATTACCAAAATATTGACAACACTCGAACAAATTCCCAAACCAGCAGTTGTGCATTGTGCAGCAGGGATGCGATCGACTGGAATTGCACTATTGAGTATCGCTATTAAAGAAGGATTAACACCAGAGCAAATCTTATCAAAAGCTCGGAATGTAGGCTTTGGGTTCTTTGAACATGCCGGAGTTAGTCCTCGGTTGAAGCAACTTTTTGTGGACTATGTTAACAAACATGCGAAGGTCGCTGTAACCGTTAGCGATCGTTAATAGAAGAGTTTGGATATTGTTGGTATTGTCTCCCATCAATACAATTTAGTGACTATGACGCCCAACTATTGACGTTTGACGGGTTAATAGTCAACAATTAACGACGTCCGGGCGTCTCTCATCGCATCCCTAGAAGGAATGCGATGAAAGATGCCTTTTGATAAGCTTATTGTCTGTAGCATCTGATACTAAAGCTGGAAATTCTGTATTATACAGACAAGATTTACAAAGGTAAGAAAATTATCATCTTAACTATCTGCTAAATCCTAGTTTAATAAAGCTTTTGCTTTATTAGGGGTTAATTTTTCTTAATATTTATTATACAAAAAAATCACAGTATTTTTACTGTTGTTAAATACATTAATACTTACTTAATATGTAGCACAATATTTTTTATCATCTCAAGCATTGTGAAATCTCTCCTACAGACTTACTTAGAGCAAGAAATCTGGATACTAATACGGGAAAAGTGGTATTTTGCGACAATTATCGGGGTTTGGGATGATTTGTTGTGGTTTAAACATAGAACTTACAACAAAGATACAGAAGAAGATACTCTTTGGGAAATGGTTGTAAAAATCAGTGAAGTAATTGCAGTTGATAAAGTTCAGTCTGTGATCAGTAGAAAACCAGATGTGTTAATTTCACGTCTCGTAGAAACCGACCAAGGCACAACAGATCATCATTAGTATAGAACTCCTATTTAATTCATGAATTTACTGATTCTTGGGTAATAGGGAGTAGGGAATAGGGAAAGATTAATTGCCTATAGCAATCCGGTTTGATTCGTGAAAATCGAGGGGCTTCAGATCCCCGACTTCTCAAAGAAGTCGGGGATCTTGTTTGTTGTTCACGAATGATTTAGGACTGCTATATTCACTATTGCTTTTTGTTAGAAAGTTTATATGTTTGGTATAGGAGATTATCAAGAATTATTTGAATCACTAATACTAAACAAAATTATTATAAATAGACCTGGAATAGTCCACAGTATTAATTTTATTATCATGGTAGCTAACTGAATGGTTAACAGCTTCATATGTATTATCTCCTCCTTGAGGATTGATTGTTACACTGTCAGTGATATTAACTACATGAAATTTATAAGGATAAATGCCTCCGAGTATAGCTTCTAACTCTCCTGGTGTCAGCTTGTGAAAAAACCTCTTCATTTCGCTATCAAACAAGGTGGAAATTACGATTGTAGCCATTATTTTAATTTGATTATCTGCAAAATTTAAATTTATTATATGCCAAAGCGTTTTTATAAAATAAATAATATGTGATTTTTTTCAGACTTAAAATCTATTTTTATGTCGAAAATATTCTTGAGGTTAATAATTATTAACTCAAACGTATCTGTGAGAATAGTAATGCAAAATCATATCTAAAAGTAAAATTTAAATTCAGTATACTAAAATTTATGCAAGCTTTTTAGGTGCGGTAATAATAAAGACTCCGGTAAATCACCAAAGGCGTTCTGTCTGCGTAAGCAAGATTGCTGTGTAAAGTCCTTGAAAGATATTCACATCAGGTAAGGTCTAAAAATAATCTGCTAAACTATCTAAAATTTAAAATTATCCCAGCTGCTAGCCGAGGGCTAATAAGTAAGTATGAGTCAAGCCTTATTCTGTATTGAAAATCTGCGAGTTGCCTATCCTCAACGAAGTGAAGAAGCACCAAGCTGGGCAGTTGATGATGTATCTTTCACCCTGCAACGTGGTGAAAAAATGGGATTGGTGGGAGAGTCGGGTTGTGGTAAGTCAACTATCGGACGCGCAGTTATGCGCTTACTACCAGCTTCTAGTCGCGTTGAGGGACGGGTGACATTTCAGGGACAGTCAGTGTTTGACTTAACGCCTAACCAGTTACGGAAATTTCGCGGAGAAGCGATCGCTTTAATTTTTCAAGATCCGATGACACGCCTCGATCCGCTGATGACTATTGGTAAGCATTGTCTGGAAACTTTGCAAGCGCACTCACCAGAATTATCAGCACCGCAAGCCAAAGAAAAAGCACTTGCGACATTGGCAAAGGTAAATATTCCTGCGACTCGCTGGAATCAGTATCCTCATGAATTTAGCGGCGGAATGCGACAACGGGTAGCCATCGCCTTAGCTTTACTTCTCAATCCCAAGTTGATTGTTGCAGATGAACCCACCACAAGTTTAGATGTTACTGTTTCCGCGCAGATATTACAAGAATTAACTCGGCTGTGCAGTCAAGAAAACATGGGATTGCTGCTGATTTCTCATGATTTAGCAATGGTAGCTGAGTATTGCGATCGCATTGGCGTCATGTACCAGGGGAAAATGGTGGAAATGGGTTCTACACAAAGTGTATTTCGACAACCGCAACATGAATACACGCGATCGCTCCTCAAAGCAGCTTTACATATTCAATCAGTGGATGAAATAGGGACTGGGGACTGGGAACTGGGGACTGGGGAAGAAAAGGAGTTAGCGAAGATTAAAGAGAAATCGCCGATTTTGAGTGTTACTGACCTCAAACAATACTACACTATAGAACCTAATTTTATTGAAAGGCTGTTTAACAGACACTCAGAGACAATTAAAGCAGTAGATGGTATTAATCTAGATCTTTATCCCGGAGAAATTCTTGGCTTAGTTGGGGAATCAGGTTGCGGTAAAAGCACATTATCGCGGACAATTTTGCAACTAATTCGTCCTACCGCTGGGAAAGTTGAGTTTTTAGGACAAGATTTAACTAAACTCTCGCCTCAACAAATTCGGTCTTCACGGCGACAAATACAAATGGTGTTTCAAGATCCCCATGCTTGTCTCAATCCAGCGATGACAGTGGGACAAAGTATAGCCGATCCTTTATTTATTCATCATCTTGCCGATTCTGTGAAGGCAAAAGAACAAGTTTTGTGGATGTTAGAAAAAGTTGGCTTAACACCGCCGCACCTGTATTATGAACGTTATCCATCAGATTTGTCTGGAGGACAACAACAAAGAGTAGCGATCGCTCGTGCTTTGATTACTCACCCGAAACTTTTGATTTGCGATGAACCAGTGAGTATGTTAGACGCTAGCGTCCAGTCACAAGTGCTAGATTTGATGTTGCAATTAAAAGAAGAATTTGAGTTAACTTATCTGTTCATCACTCATGACCTTTGGTTAGCCAGATTTTTGTGCGATCGCATTGCCGTGATGAATGGCGGTAAAATTGTTGAACTCGGTGATACGAAAAAGATTTTTGCTAATCCTCAGCATCCTTATACCAAAACTCTACTAGATGCTGCTCCCTTGTTAGCACGCGCTTAACTATTTTAGATTTTGAATTTTGGATTTTGGATTTTATTTCAATCCAAGATCTAAAATTGCCTAACTATCTTCACTCCCTTCAATTAATTTCATTGTTTCTCCACTCGAACCATATAGCTCAACAAATCTTTTAAACAACAACCCAGTTTCGTGATTTGAAATTCGATTGGAATTGAATAAACGCTCTATCTTTGTCTCAGTTAGAGCTTGTAAATACGGCAAATCTTCAAACAGTGTCAAACAAGAAGCAAAATGTAATATTATTTGCAATAATGGCTTTGGCCACTCTAGGTCACTATAAATATCTATAAACAGCTGATGTTCAGAGTCACTTAATGGGAAGGCATGAAAAATAACAATTATTCTTTTATTATTGTAGACTGGAATACTCAGTTCAACAGTGTATGGAGTATGCAATATTAAATCTACTTCTACAATTGGCTGCCGCCAAATTCTTAAAGGATTAGCTGGCGAATCCAATATTGTTTGGAATTTAATGATTCCACCGATATTTGTGGTTTGGAAGTGGCTAACATTTAAAATTTTCAGGTTATTAAGGCTAAATTTATGAACTGTTTCTAAATGTTTTAAGCTCAATAAATGATAAATTTGGCAAACATAAGGAAAAGGCAAAATATATTCTTGGCTAATCATATGTCGCCTTTTAATTTTTAACTTTTCTGCTTGGATACGATAGAGATATTCTTGATATTGGTTAGGGCTAAAATCATTAATAGTAAAGCTTTCTTCTGGTTTGAGATATAACCAACTGAAAAAAAAGAAAGAGGCTGTAAATAGTTGAAATATTTCTAGAGTCGATACATAACCATCGGTAAATGCAGCAAAGCTTCTGTCAGTTATGCCAAAAAGCCAAGACGGAATTCCAAATAGCCAAATTCCATTTTTTATTTTATCTATTAAAATAGCAATGTCAACTTCTACAAATGTATTTTTAGATTGATTGCTATTCATTTTTTCTACATGAGATTTATGATGATTTTGAAAACAATTGATAGACATAATAATTTTATTTAAAAATCTTTATTTGCTTATTAAGCAAAGACGATAAATTTTCTCCTTACTCCTATCGTAAGCAAACTTAATATTACTAACCTCTATCTTTAGCTGTAGATACAAGCGGTATATATCTGCATTTATATATAAATAATCAAATGAACATTTCATGAATTTGATTGTTTATACAAATTTTTCTATCTCTATATATATGTTATTGACTGAGCAAAAGGTTTTGTAAATTCTGCTGTTCAATGATTCAATACTGTATCGTGTGATGCATATATGCAATACATCACCGTGCTATACTAAAATTAGTAAGGAATTTCAAAAGTAAAATTATCTATACATCACAAGAAATATATATTTGTAGATAAAAAACTTGATTTCTCCTGACATGAGAAAAATAACTGTTTCTCTAGAATGAATGCTAAATTAGCCATCAAAAATAAAGACTTAGAATTTTCGGGTGAGGAATGACAGCAGTTTTCTTTTGCATGAGGTACAAAATCACTGGTTTTGACGCAGGAAGCAGAAGGCAGGAGGCAGAAGAATAATTTGATTTGTGAATCCTTGGTTCTGTACCTCATTTAGTTGCAAACTACTGTATAAAGTTTTTCTGTTATACGTAAAACAATAACCAGAGCAATTGTACTTTTTATCACTTTTAAAATAAATAGTGAATTAATTAGGAAAATCCTGTTCGAGCGAGCATCTGTGACAATTACGGTAGAAACCGTATAATTGCTACTGTTATAGCAGTTGAAGCATAGTTTAGGACATAAACTGATGGTCAAACCCCGACACCAAAAGCCTTTTAAGTTGTTAGGTTAGGACACAAAAAAATTTTTAAGCCTGTTGTCTATTGCCTATTGCCTGTTCCCTGCTATAGCGCTGTATGATTTTTGAATATTTTCGCTTAGATTTTCTCCAAGACCTTAGCAATGATGATTCGCCATGCGATTGAAACAGACTTAGCCACAATTGTGGCAATTTACAATGCTGCAATTCCCAGCCGTATGGCAACTGCTGATTTAGAACCGATATCTGTGGAAAGTCGGCTTGCTTGGTTCAGGGCGCGATCGCCTTCATGGCGGCCACTTTGGGTAATCGAAGTCGAAGGAGTAATTGCTGGGTGGCTGAGTTTCCAATCCTTTTATGGGCGGCCTGCTTATAATACGACTGCTGAAATTAGTATTTACATAGCACCTGCCTTTCATCGGCGTGGTTTAGGAAAACAACTTTTAGCACAAGCAATTCAGGAAAGTTGTGATTTGGGTTTAAAAAATTTAGTATGCTTCATCTTTGCCCACAATCAACCGAGTTTAAAGTTATTTGCAACATTTGGGTTTCAACAGTGGGGATATTTGCCTAAAGTTGCAGAACTTGACGGTGTTGAACGAGACTTAGTTATTATGGGACTCCATATTAATCAACCTGTATTTAATTACAATATTCTTGAATAAACAGCACCGAGATGTAGAGACGTTGCAATGCAACATCTCTACAAGGATTTTGATATCATGTACTTTTCACAAAAACTAAAATCCAAAATATTTAGATATACATAGAACGGGGTCTAGGATCGGGAATTGGACGACCTAAATCCTTAGCCGTTTCTATCCACTCCTGCATCACTAATTCTACATTATGCAGAGCTTCTTGATAAGTCTCGCCATCAGCAGCACAGCCTGGTAATTCAGGTGCTTCGGCAATAAAAGCTTCATTTTCTCTACTCCAGTAGAGAATAACTTCATAGCGAAAGGTCATTTTTACTTCCTAGCTGATACTTAAGAATTACTGCACGAACTTGTTTAACTTGATAGATTTTAGCTTTTCCTTTTTTGTGTTGTAAGTTTAATATTTCCTCAACACCATCTTTCACAAAAATACGATGATCGCCACGAATCCGTTCATCAAAACCTAGTTTGTATAAGAGTTGCCACAATTGGGCAAAAGGGATGTCTGTATCAGAAGTCCCAGAGAGGATTTTTTCTAAGATTTTATCTTGCTGACTCACGTTTTTCTGACTATCTGAATATTTCTATAGTCTCATATTTTTAAAAAAAATTGTTGATGCTAAGAAAAAACGAGTCCTATTTGTATCACGCTTTAACCAAGACAAATTAGGCGTAGACACGAAGTGGCTTGTCGAAGACATCGCACTGCACCATTTGGTAAAGTAAAGCCCGTGGAAGAACCAAAAGCGATACCCAGCGATTCGTCACGATTCCAATTACCAAGTTGAGCAGTTAAATTGGCATTGCGGATGCTGGTTAATCCTCCGACAAGAGGCATTATTACTATTGTTCCATCAGCATTGCGTTCAAATCTGATTAATTCGTTTCTTTGACATAGCTGGAAAAATTGCTCATCTGTGATTTGAATAACAGGAGTAAAGTTAATAGTTAAGGCATGCATTAAATGATTTTTACTATAACAGGACTTACGCAAAATTATGAAAAAACGTAGACGCGGAGCGGCTTGCCGCAGGCTACCACAAAGGACACAAAGAACACAAAGAAATAAGAGTTTCAGAGAGTTTTTGCGTAAGTCCTATATAAATTTTATGGTTAGTAAAATATTACTAGATAAAAAATAAAAGCGGTGTTTTTAGCGTAGGCGTAGCCCGCCATAGGCATCGCTATTTAGAGAAATATAGAATTGTTCTATGTATTGTGTATATTTAACTTAGGATCGAAGAAGTATAATGATTCGCGGTTGCCATGTTTGCCAAGATTAACAGTGTTAGTGCTGGAGCAACTGATAATTTGAAGATTTTTAATAGGTGTCCAAACGCACACCTACTTGTTGTTAAGTAGTCGGACAGAATGAATTACACAATGTCATTGCGAATGCAGCAAAGCGGAATGAAGCAATCGCAACGGCTGAGATTGCTTCGCGTCTCTGCGAGACGCTGCGCGAATGCTCGCAATGACTGTAAATATTTTTGTCCATTTACTTAGACATTACTCAAGCTACCTTTGCCGTTAGTTGCAGCTTGGGTGGATTCAGTGCTGGAAACCGCTACAACTGAAGGAACTTGTGAAGTAGATTTTTTACTCTTACTCCGCGTTCGACTAGAACCACCAGCCTTTGAATACTCCATGCTGTCTCTTCCGTAGATAGTTGCGACAGCACTAAGCATCCTTTCAGATAGTTCCGAAAGCCCTTTGTCTTTCTGATTCATCATCTTACGAGATTCATCAACATTAGACACAAGCGTATTATGGGCTTCTAGCGTAGCACGGGTATCATCAATGTAGCGACTGTAAGCTTCAATTGTTAATCCGTGCCCTAAATCCAACTTCTCATTAATGGATTTAAGCAGGGCGAGACGACGTTGGGCTTTGTCCAGAGCAGCAGAACCGCGAGTTTTTACAGACATGGAAGATATTTCTTGTATAGTTCTGTTTCAAGATAATAGAATGCCTTTCTGCGTGAGAAGAGTAGTTTTGGGGATTTAATTAAGAGTTACAATTGAGAGTTTTTGTGTATTTTTACACATTTGTTTCTTTATTTCTGTCCGTTGTTTTGGTATAAACACAATCATTTATGTGAGAGCGATCGCCGAAATAGCAAATGTTGTCGCCGAAATAGCAAATGCTGTCGCCGAAATAGCAAATGCTGTCGCCGAAATAGCAAATGCTGTCGCCGAAATAGCAAATGCGATCGCCGAAATAGCGAATGTAGTGTCCAAAGTAGCAAATGCGATCGCCGAAATAGCAAATGTAGTGTCCAAAGTAGCAAATGTAGTGTCCAAAGTAGCAAATGTAGTGTCCAAAGTGGCAAATGTAGTGTCCAAAGTGGCAAATGTAGTGCCCAAAGTAGCAAATGTAGTGCCCAAAGTAGCAAATGTAGTGTCCAAAGTAGCAAATGCGTAGGCGTAGCCAGCCGAGGCATCGCCTGTTGTGGAAGAGTAAGTGCGATCGCACAAATGCTAGACTACTGGCTTGTATCACAACCCTAGCTAACTTCGTAAAGATTGCTTTAACCGATCGGCATCAGCATCAGCTAACTTGCCAATAGTTTTTACAACCAAGCTTTCATGTACTGTGTATAAACCTCTCTTGACTGCTGTAGCCACGTTTAGCCCCGCTGCTGACCACTCAGACAAGACAAACTCACCTTCTAATAAAGCTCCAGTTTTGCTCGTCAAGGGTGTAATTAGGATGTCTTGAGAAACGTGTGGCGCACTCACTACAACAGCAGGTCTAACTTTTGAACTGGACAAATCTGAAAAGGGATACTGAACCAAAATAATGTCATTTTTAGAGTAGTTGGGCATAGACATCATCCTCAGTTTTATCCCAAACTGATGAAAGTGATGTTTGACTGGCTTGAAGCCAAAATTCAGTTTCATCATCAGGAAGCAGCGTCACTAGCACTCTTGTCCCTTCCGGTAATTCCTCTGACTCCAGCAATTCGATTTTTCCATGCCGAACAGTAGCCCAAAGCGTTTTTAGCATATCGGTTTTATGAATAGTCATGCTTTAATTTTATGCTTCGATAGTTTATGAGGAGCGATGTCTGACGACAGGCTACGCCTACGCCTTTCAGAAAACCTCAAAACAAAGCGTAGACGCGTAGCGGCTTGTCGTTAGACATCGCCTATTGTGGAAGAGTGAGCGATGTCTACGACGGGCTACGCCTACGCCTTACAGAAAACCTTAAAATAAAGCGTAGACGCATAGCGGCTTGTCGTTGTCCAAGAGTGAGCGATCGCTTGGGTAGAATAATAATTTACTAAGCTGTTGCAAATTCTGTAAAGCGTAGACGCCTAGCGGCTTGTCGTTAGACATCGCTGTTGTGGAAGAGTGAGTGCGTTAGCAAAGCTCACCGTAGGTATCGCTGTGTATAGGACTAGTATTTGATTTATGAAAAAATCTAAGTATATGTAGGCTGTGTTACGGCTTCCGTAACGCACCAGAATATTCGGATGGTGCGTTAGCCTACGGCATAACACACCCTACTGAAATATTTTCAGAAATCAAATATGATTCCTATATATTTAACTTAAATACAAAAAAGTATAATAGTGAGCATCAAACCCATATTTGTTAGAATATCTTTTGTTACTAAAAAGAGAGAAGTTATCTGGTGGACTCTACATTTAACTGGAAACTGGAACAAGCTTTACTAGAGAAAGTCATAAATCTGGCTAGTCAGCGAGGGCAATCTCCTGAATCAATAGTCAGTGAAGCTGTTAGGCTATATCTAGAAACCCAATTACTAGAAACAGTTGATAATCCTGCGTCTGACCCATTAATTGGCTTATTTGCAGGAACACCTGATTTGGCTACAAACTCAGAAGATATTCTCCAAGAGGAGATTACTGAAAAATCTGGTTGGACGTGGAAATAACCTTAGCAGTAGCTGATACGGGTTTTGTTGTAGCATTGTTGAACCGTTAGGATGCAATGCACAGTATTGTTGTAACAGTATATACACAACAAAAACAAATTTTGTTGCCACAAACAGTATTGGCAGAATTAGCTTATTTGGTAGGACGTAATGCAGGTATAGCGACAGTAGTAGCTTTTTTGCAAGGACTATCTGCGAGTCGATTTAGTTTAGTCGCTTTAACAGAGCAAGATGTAATTCGTGTAGCAGAAATCTTGGATGAGTATGCAGATAGTCGGATTGATTTTGTAGATGCAAGTGTTATGGCTATAGCTGAACGCTATGGTATTAAAAAAATATTTACTTTAGACCAGCGAGATTTTAGATTATATCGACCTCAGCACTGCGATAGCTTTGAGATTTTGCCCTAAATAAAATAATAGTTAATAAAAGAGCGATCGCCTTGCAGAAAAGCTCAAAAACTAAGCGATTGCTTTTTGTGGAAGAGTGAGCGATGTCTACGACGGGCTACGCCTACGCTTTGCAGAAAACCTTAAAAATAAAGCGTAGACGCGTAGCGGCTTGTCGTTAGACATCGCCTGTTGTGGAAGAGTTAGCGATCGCAGTAGTTATTCTGATAAACAAGCAGATATCAAGCCTGTCTACGTTTATTTGTAAAATAAAGAAATGCAGTCTGTCTGTGTATATTTGACTTAGAATCCAGAGAAGTAGAAGTGTAAATTTTATGTCTAATTATCAAGAAGTACTACTGCAAGCTCAAAGCCTAACTCCTGAAGAACAAATACGCTTAATTGAACATTTGTCGAGCTTAATTCGTCAACAGGTAACGATGACACCTAAGCCAAAGCGTAGCATCCTCGAATTACGTGGGTTAGGTAAAGAAATCTGGAATGACGTTGATGCTCAAGAATACGTTAATCAGGAACGTGATTCATGGAATGGCTAGTCCAGCTACAGGGGCAAATTGTGAGTTTGGATACTGCTCCACTGATTTACTTTATTGAAGAAAATCCTAATTATTTGGATGTTACAGATGCTTTTTTTGAAGCTATGTTTTGTGGTGAATTTAGCGTTGTAACATCAGTTTTGACTATTACGGAAGTATTAGTCTATCCCTTGCGACAAGGAAACACAGCATTAGCTCAACAATATCGTGAAATTCTATTTAATTCCCAAGGTTTAACAGCTATCGAGGTTTTTCCCGACATCGCTGAAAATGCGGCACAATTAAGGGCAGATTATAACTTAAGAACCCCAGATGCTATTCAGATGGCTACTGCTATTCGTGGAGGTGCATCATTTTTCTTGACAAATGATGCGCGGTTGCCCTCTTTACCAGCGTTATCAGTGTTAGTGTTGGATACACTCATAGTTTGAGTCTTTTTTGTATGTTGCGCTCTTCGTAGCTTCCCGTTGGTGTAGCCTCTCGTAGAGAAGCAGCTTGTCGTTAGACTGTTGTGTAAGAATGGTGCAATATCTAAGCGTTAGGTTCGCGTCTGCCACGATTTTGGATCTCTGCGACCATGAAAAATTGCTGTGACAATCACTCGACTCGAAACAATTCGATAGTACACAGCATAGGGAAATCGTCGTACTATTGCTCGTCGAATATCACGGTAGGCAACTGCATAGGATTCTGGCATCTGGCAAATTAGATTCACCGTCTCGTCTACACAATCCAAAAACTCATCGCCCAGACCAGGTTTCTGGCTCTCGTACCAACTGTACGCTTCATCGAGTTCTTCTTGAACCTCTGGGCGAAATAGCAGGACATAATTCATTGCTGTCCCTTAATTGATGCTTTGATTTCCTTCCAAGTCAGCACATTATCTGGATTTGAATCGGAATCAGCTATTCGACGATCAAGCTCTTGCTTCTGTGCATCGGTTAAATCAGGGTAAACTTGCTCGGCTGCGATGCTATCCCAAATTGCCTGTACAAGACGGATTCTATCTTCAACACTGAGAGTTGCGATTTCGTTCAAAGTAGCTGTGATATCCATGCTGATTAACTGGGAGTGAGGAAGCAACTGGTACACTTTAAATATAGCGGACAAGATTCTGCCCATCAAACTGAACGCTATATATGCTTTGATACCTAATAGTGCGATGTCTACGACGGGCTACGCCTACGCTTTGCAGAAAACTCACAAATAAAGCGTAGACGCGTAGCGGCTTGTCGTTAGACATCGCCATTTGTGGAAGAGTGAGTGCAATGTCTACGACGGGCTATTCGGCGTCGCATTATTAGCTGTTTGAATTGTCTCGTCTGTAAGTTGCAGACGTGATTATTCTAGTTGTAGCTTGAGGTAAACGCAGTGAAACCCAACGAATAAACTATGATCAAGAAGCAGACTTGATTTACTAGAGTGCTTTGCATGGTTTCAGCAGAATTAATCTCCACTTTGCGAGAACTTAGTCGAGCAGATAAGTTTTACATTATGCAGGTTTTAATCTCAGAGTTAGCCCAACAGGAAACCGATCTGATTAAGCCCGATCAGTCTTATCCTGTGTGGTCGCCTTATGATGCAGTTGAAGCAGCAGATACTATGTTAAAAGTGCTAGAAGCTGCTAAAACTCAAGATCATGCGTAACGCACAACGGTATTCCTTTATCCCGATTGATGTTGCATTGGGCGAAGCCAGTTTCCGCCCCTATCTACCCCTTACTTTGATCTACCAGCAAAGTTCTGTGATAACATCCGGTCTGTTGGATACTGGAGCAAGCGTGAATGTGCTTCCTTATTCGGTAGGAGTTGAGCTTGGGTATGTGTGGGAACAGCAGACAACTGTATTGAGTTTGACAGGTAATTTAGCTCAATACGAGGCGCGTGCCGTGGTTCTTCAAGCAGTAGTTGGGCAATTTGAACCTGTACAACTTGTATTTGCATGGACACAGGCTACAAACGTACCGCTAATTTTGGGGCAAGTTAACTTCTTTATGGAGTTTGATGTTTGTTTCTACCGTTCCCATTTACAGTTTGAGATCAGCCCTAAATCGTTAGCCTCAGAGTAGATTTATTGCAGTTGCCAGCTACCTAACGCATCAATGTAGAGGACGGAAGCTATTGGTGAAGATAATTATAAAGAGCGATCGCCTTGCAGAAAACCTTAAAAGAAAGCGTAGACGCGTAGCGCAAAGCCGGAGACGTTTCCGTTACTCCGGGTTTGTCGTTAGACATCGCCTGTTGTGGAAGAGTGGTGCGTTAGCGTAGCTTACCATAGATAAAGAATTATCCAGATTTTAATAAAAATATTACTGAGTTTTTTCTGTTTAATTTAACGTGAGTTCGACGGCTCTAAAAACCCCTCTCCAAACCTCTCCCCCACAGGGAGAGAGGCTTTGAAACTCTAATTTTTTCGTTGGAAACTAAAAATATTTCTGCCCCTCTCCGCCTCGGAGAGGGGTTGGGGAGAGGTTCATCGAACTCACGTTAATTTACTTTAAAAATTCCTTCTTTTTGAAGAAGATCAACAATGATTTTTAGGATTTCGCAAGCAGGTAGAACTAACTCTAAATCATCTGGATATAACTGCTGAAATAATTCAATTGATTCTACAAGAATATTGTAAAAAATAATTAAATGTATTGCATAAAAAGTCTTAGCAATATCTGGATTAAATATAGGTGTAATAGATACTCCTCTAAATGTACCCCCATCAACTGAAGTTAAAACATTTAGTACATCTGGTTTAGAAATATGCGCTATATCATTCATATCGCCATAATGTAAATTAAACATAGGAGGTGCATATTTAACATTTGGGGTCTTACCATCTTTAGCAACCCCTTTTTTAATTTCAGCAATACGAGTAATTATCTCAATTTCTTGCTTTATTGCCGCAGAAGCTAGAACATATTGTCCTTCTGAAATAATCTTCTCCGTATAAAATTGTCCTTGCCAAAATATAGTTATAAGTTGCAATATCTTGCCTAATTGTTCATTTGTATTTCCAGGAATACCTTCTTTAAAAGTTAGTAAATCAGCAATTGTTGTGAGCATTAAAAGTTATACGCCAGTTTCCTGATACCTTTATTGACCAAGTTCCTTTTCTGTCTCCTTTTAATTCATGCAAATCATAACCGGGTAATCTAATATCTTCTACAATTAATGCTGAGTCTATAACTTCAAGCCTGATTCTAATTTTCTTTTCTAAGTTTGCAGGAACTCCTTTATTAAAATTTTCTCTAAATAAATTTTCTAATGCTTTATTTTGAAATGTTTGAATCATTTCAATTTCGACCTTCCTAACCTACATAAATTATTTGACAATGGATGCCTTCATTCTGTTACCACACTAGTCCAAGATTTAAAATAAACCCCTGTAAAACATCTTCTCCTGACAAAGTAACAGGGGATTCCAACACCTCAACCTCTTTCTCTTGTCGATAAATCTCCACTTGCCGTGATTTACGATTAATTAACCAACCCAAACGCACACCATTATCTATGTATTCCCTCATCTTTTCCTGAGCAACTTTCAAACTATCACTTGGCGAAAGTAACTCAACCACAAAATCAGGAGAAATCGGAGGAAACTTTTGTTTTTCTTCTTCAGTTAAAGCATCCCATCGTTCTAACTTTATCCAAGAAGCATCGGGAGAACGATCTGCACCATTAGGGAATTTAAAACAAGTAGAAGAATCAAAAGCGATGCCAGTACTATCGGTATCTGACCAATTAAATAATTGTTGATTTAGTCTACCATTACGATTCCCGGTTTCTCCCCCGGTTGGTGGCATGATAATTAATTCTCCGGTTGCAGTGCGTTCAAACCTCAAATCACGGTTTGCCTGACATAGATTAAAAAACTGCTCATCTGTCAGTTCCAATACTGATTGCAGGTTGACGGTTAAAGCATTCATAGTCATATCTCGGATTGAAAAGTTAAGGCAGGTATCATACCTGCCTTGTAATCCTATTCTATTCCTTCAATCCGGTCTTCAACTTCTTGGTACAACTCGCGCAGTCGATCTAAATTCTCCTCGCTAGTCTCCCAATAACCGCGTCCATTCACTTCCAATAAAGTTGATACAACTTTGCGGAAAGAATGAGGATTCAGGTTCATCAAACGTTTCTGCATTTCTTCATCTTTGATGAAGGTTTCGTTAGTATCCTCGTAAATCCAGTTATCTACAGCGCCGGCTGTCGCACTCCAACCCATTGTATTTACCAATCGTTTGGAGAGTTCGCGCACACCTTCATAACCGTGATTCAGCATCCCCTCGTACCATTTTGGATTTAATAATTTGGTACGGGCATCTAAGCGCACGGTTTCTGATAATGTCCGCACTTGGGCGTTAGCTGTGGTGGTGTCTGCAATATAAGATGCTGGTTTTTTACCATCACCGCGCAGACTTGCAACTAACTTGGTGGGATCTGAATCGAAGTAATGGGAAACGTCCGTTAAGCTAATCTCGGAAGAATCTAGATTTTGGAAAGTTGCATCAGCAGTTTTCAATGTACTTTCAAAAATCTGCCGCGATTCGTCCATGATTCCGGGGTTATCGGAATTGAAGGCGAAAGATTTCCGGTTGAGATACATTTCCTGCAACTCGGCTTCGCTGTCCCAAGTGCTGTTTTCTACCGCCAAGTTGATATTTGACGAATAAGAACCAGAAGCATTGGAGAAAACGCGGGTTGCTGCTTGACGCAAGTTAACCCCCATATCTTGGGCTTGTTGCAAAGCATGTTTGCGAACAAAGTTCATTTCCAAGGGTTCATCTGCCTCAGCGGCCATCTTCACGCCTTGGTCTAGCAGGTTCATTTGGTTGATGAACAAGTCGCGGAATACACCGGAACAGTTGATTACGACATCAATTCTGGGGCGTCCCAACTCTTCTAAAGATATCAATTCCAACTTGTTTACCCGTCCCAAGGCATCGGGAACTGGACGCACGCCCACCATCCACATAATTTGCGCTAGGGATTCGCCGTAAGTTTTGATGTTATCGGTTCCCCAGAGGACGCAGGCGATGGTTTCTGGCCATTTTCCATCATTTTCGGCTTTGTTACGTGCCAAAAGCCTATCTACGACGATTTTGGCTGATTGGACTGCTGCTGTTGTTGGGATGGATTGGGGGTCAAGTGCATGAATATTCTTACCCGTGGGCAAGACATCCGGGTTGCGGATGGGATCGCCGCCAGGACCGGGTAGGACATACTCGCCTTCTAAGCCTTTGAGTAATGCTCCCAATTCGTTGTCGGCGCAAACTTGCTGGAGGCAGAATTCCAAATACTCAAACAGGGGTTTTAGAAGTGCGGTGTCAACTTTGGGATAGCCGAGTTTATGTAACGCTTCTACCCAAGGTTCTTTTTTGCCCATGTTGAAGAAATTCAACCGAGAAACCAGAGAAACTCGCCCTTCGGCGTCGATTTGCTCTTGAACAAGGGCGCTAACTGCTGCACGGGTGGCTAAGGTGATGTCTTGCAATAACTGGACATCTTCTAAAATGCCTTTGTCGTTATTGTGGTAAATATCGTCAATGTTACGCCCAATGCTGTTAGCGATAATTCGCGGTAAGCTGACAATTTCTTCTTCTGGACGATCTAAGCTGGCGATGTTAACAAGAGTGGCGATCGCTTCTTCTGCACTTGGCGGTTTCCCAATGACGTGTAACCCACAAGGCAACAAGCGTGACTCGATTTCCATCAACTTGCGGTAGACGTTGCCAACAATATTATCGCGATCGTCGGCGCTCATGTCTCTGGCATCGGTTTCTGGCAGGTTAATATCCTTATCCAGATTGACGATCCGGCATTTATCCATGATGGAGTTGACAATGGAAACACCGCGTCCAGTATCTTTTAAGGTTTGGTAAGAAGCAATTAATTCGCTGAGTTCCTTCAAACCTTTATACAATCCAGCATTTTCCGCCGGCGGTGTCAAGTAAGAAATTGTTTCGGCATAACCCCGACGCTTGGCAATTGTCGCTTCACTAGGATTATTCGCTGCGTAATAATACAGATTGGGTATGGAACCAATTAAGTTATCTGGATAACATTCTCCAGACATCCCCATTTGCTTACCCGGCATGAATTCTAAGGAACCGTGAGTGCCAAAGTGCAACACGGCGTCAGCTTGCCAAACTTGCTCTAGGTAGGTGTAGTAAGCAGCAAAACCGTGATGAGGACTAGCAGAACGGGAGAACAACAGCCGCATCGGGTCGCCTTCATAACCAAATGTAGGTTGTACACCAATGAAGACGTTACCGAATTGCTTACCATAAATCAGTAGGTTTTGTCCATCGCTGTTGAGATGTCCCGGAGGTGGCCCCCAGTTTTCTTCTAGGCGTTGGGAATAAGGGGTGAGTGCCTCATATTCCGGCACTGACATTTTGTAGGCGATGTTCAGTTCCGGGCTGGCGTACTGCGCTTGGGCGTCATGGATGACTTCTTGCATCAGCGCTTCGGCTGATTCTGGCAACTCTGGAAGGTCGTAGCCGTTATTTTTTAGGGCTTTCATCACTTCGTAGATGGAACCGAACACATCCAAGTAAGCGGCGGTTCCCACGTTGCCTTTATCTGGCGGGAAGCTGAAAACGGTGATGGCGACTTTTTTATCTAGCTTGGGCTTGCGGCGGAGGTTAGCCCATTTTAATGCTCTTTGGGCTACAGCTTCCATGCGGTCTTGGAGAGCGATCGCCTTTCCTGTTGCCCCATCTCTACCCGATAATATAATCGGCTCAATTGCCCCATCCAATTCGGGAATGGCAATTTGCAAAGCTACTTGAATCGGATGCAAGCCCAAATCGCTATCCATCCACTCTTCTGTGGTTTGGAAAACTAAAGGCAATGCCACCATGTAAGGGCGGTTTAAGCGTTTGAGTGATTCAATTGCCTTGGGATGGTCTTGTCTAGCTGGCCCGCCCACTAAAGCAAAACCAGTCAGCGATATCACTGCATCTATCAACTGGACGTTGGTGGTTGGTTCGTAAAAGTAGGCATCCACAGGCTTGGAGAAATCCAAACCACCAGCAAACACAGGTAATACCCGTGCGCCTAGTGCTTCTAACTCCTGCACCATTGCTACATAATGGGCATCATCCCCTGTAACTAGGTGAGTGCGTTGTAATACCAACCCAATACAGGGCGCTAGGGGATCTTTGAGATCCTTAGAGATATCCTTACGGGCTGTGTACCAATTGAGGTACTCTCTGACATCCTCAAACATACTGGGAGCCAAAGGGTGCCAAATCCCCATATCGGGATAAACCACTGGCTGTTGATATGTAGAAGGTGCAAAATTTTGTTTCTCTAAACCTTTAAATACGTATTTATCAGCTAGCATCAGCAAGAAGTTTTCCAGGTTTTCTGGAGAACCACCTAACCAATACTGAAAGCTGAGCATGAAATTTCGTGCGTCCTGTGCCTTGTCCATTGGCAGGAACTTCAGCACTTGCGGTAGCGTTCGCAAAAGCTTGAGCATCCCGTCTTGAAATCCCGCACCGGATTTTTCTTTGCGTTTCCGCATGAATTGGGCGATCGCACTTTTGGACTGACCCAACTGCGCCAGGGAAAAGCTGCCCATTTTACTCAGGCGCATAACTTCTGGCATAGAGGGAAACACAACGGCAACATCTAAGCGATCGCGATGTGGTTCTACTGCTGTTACTACTTTTTGTGCTAAGTCTTCGATAAAAATCAGGGAGGCGATAAATATATTGGCACTCTCCATATCCCTTTGGAACTCCTTATAGTTCTCTGGATCTCGGAGTTCCTCAATTAAGTAACCGCTGATTTCAATCGCCAGGTCTGGGTTGCTAGCGTTAATCGCCCGCACCGCTTGTGACAATGCACTCTGGTACTGGGACTCAAGCACGACATAGACCACCTTGATTAAATTACGTCCGCGTAAATTATCAGGCGCAATGTGTCTAATGGTGGACTTGACGTGGGTGAACATGCTTCCTCGGCTCCTTTGATGCGTGTTCTCTACTGGAAGTTCGTAGCTGCATCAGCCGCTACAGTTAACTTCGTTTTTATTGGGCAATATGAGTTTTTTATCAGAAAATGCTTGCCCAGAGGGCATTTTATCGTCTATCTGACACAATTCGATATAAAAAAAGAAATATTTATTAACCTATATTGACAACTTATTAAAGTAATTACTCTTTTTTATGTAACAGTTTATTTACATTTTTATTTAACTATTGAGTTATAAACTTAATATAGAATATAGCTTCTGCGATCGCAGAGATTTTGAATGCCTGTTAACAAAATTATCAATTAAGATTACCAACGCAGCGATCGCCTGTTCTCTCTTGGTTATAGGCACTAAGAGGTTGTTTGAAAAATGATTGGCTGTATCTTTGCACTTATTGATCTCCCCTAAGTAGAATGGCGCAAAAAAACCAAAGTATGTAACGGAAAGTAAAGTTGCTCAAAAAGCTTTTCCCTTCTGCCTCCTGCCTCCTGCCTTGTCATAACGATAATTTTCAACACCGACCTACTTAGCCCACGCCAGCCGCTTCACTTGGGGAGACCCCAAGACCGCGCTGGCTCCCCTTAAAAAGGCTACGGTGTACACACAAGTCGGAAATAGTAGTCTGTGAACGAATAATTGACGAGTAAATTCTCTGTAGAGACGGCGATTTATCGCGTCTTGTGAACGTGTCAGTCTTTTAGACGCGATAAATCGCGTCTCTACATGAGGGCTTTCTGGCTTATCCCAAGCGTATTGGAATAAAACTCGATCTGACTTGTGTCTACACCGTAGCCTTAAAAAGGGGGGAACCGGAATCAAAGTCCCCCTTTTGAAGGGGGATTTAGGGGGATCTAAAACGTTCTGCTACTGACAAGAGGACTTTTCAGACATCCTCTAAGATAACAAGTAACTCAATTGTAAAATTTATAACTGTCCGTCCTAATTGCTTTGCCAAAATTTTCCCACTTATGTGTGGCAGTCCTAAATCATTTGTGAAAAATCAAAGTACATTTGTAACCCTTGTTTCCTGTTCCCTACCTCAACGAGAAATTTCACGACTCATTTAGGAATGCTATATATCTAGTTCAATATTTTTGCTGAAGTCTCCCTAATGTCTCGATGCCATCGTCCATCTTCACCGAGTCCAGGAATTTCATTGATTCCTAAGGTTTTTCTCAAAGCTAAATACGATTTTCCTTCTTCCGTAATCTGAAAATACTTTTTTAAATCTCCTTCTCCCTGTTGTTGAAGTTTTTCAATACCTTTGCCCACAAAATTATTAATAAATCCCATAGCTCGAAGATGCTTCAGTTCCCTTGCTAAATCTTCGTCAAATTTAAAGTTAAATTCTTCTGGAGAATTAAGCTGAATCAGATGCTTCAGTTCATTACCATCAATCAGATATCTAACTAGAAATTGCAATGTTGCTGATTGTTGCTCCTGAAGCAAGTCAATCCGCCTTTGTTGTGTATTAAGTTCTGCTATTTGCTCATCTTGCAACTTATTTATATCATCCAAAACTTCTTGCTTAAGTCTCCTTAATGCAATCCCCGTACCAGAAATTGAAATATCATCGATGCTATCTAGCAAACCTGAGTTAAATAGCAAAATCAAACTAAATATAATAACTTCTGTATTACCAATTCTACGGTTTTCTTGAGGAGTGGGGTTAGGAGTAATTACGATAAAGAGTAAATACAATAATCCTAAAATAGACGCTATCTTTAGCAACCACCAGTTCATATTTCGCTTAGGCTTTTCTTTGTCTAAGCTAGTGTTGAATTCTGCTGGTGATAATGGCTGTTCTGAACTGTTTTCAGATTGCTTAAAAGCTAGTTTTTTGAGCGTTTCTAGCTCTTTGTTAGTCATTTTGCTTAGCTGGTGGCATAGAAGGCAAAAGATACTGTTTTACTCAACTTATAAATCGTTTTGAGCAACTCATAAACCTCTGTTTAACTCAGTTGACAAAGGGTGAATCATGTTTGGGCAATTGCGAATTATTTTGCTCTACAAAAGTTTTGAACTCAATAGCATCATGACTGCAAAACAGCTGCACGTCAGTACTGTGAGCCAGCGATAAAGCACGCAACTTTTGTTGATTATCAAGTCGAGCTTTGCGGTCTACCTCCATCATCCACTGATAGGCACGCAGGCCTGGTGTACAATGTCGTTGAGCAGAGCCGACTTCATGACGGTAAAAGTAAGCATCGCCTGCATGTAAAAGCCAGCCTTCCGATGTTTGGATGGCTATACCTGCATGACCTTGGGTGTGACCAGCCAGTGGTATGAGCAGAATTTCCGGCGGTAGTCCTTCAAGGTTGCGTACTGCTTTAAAGTCGAACCAAGGTTCGCCCCCAGCCTCATAAAACTTCCAGCGTTTTACCTCGTCCCACTGAGACTGACGATAGCGTCGGCTTTGAATAAAACCACGCCGCTGTTGCGCCGCTTCCATCTCGGCTTGCATGACATGGACAGTTGCTTCAGGAAAATCTTCTAAACCCCCTGCATGATCGAAATCAAGGTGGGTCAGCACAATATGACGCACGTCATGTTTAGAATAGCCGAGTTGCTCGATTTGAGCCAGCGCCGTGTATTTTTGCTCAAACTGGATGCCATTGAAATAAATGAAAAACTGGCTCAATCGTGATGATGGGGCTTGAATATCACGCTGACCAAACCCAGTATCAATCAATACTAAGCCTTGTTCTGTCTCTATGAGCAAACAATGGCAAACAAGATGGGCTACTAGACCGCGACTGAACCCATCAAAGAGTGCCCCACCAATTGGACACATACAGCCGCAATTGAGATGATGAATGTGCATGAATAGTTTTATTTAGCACTAGAGCAATCCTAGCAAGTTCTTTTACTGCTGTTAGTCCCCCATTAGTTGAGAAATTATCCAATTTTAAATATTAGTCTTTAGGCTGATGACGAGTGACTGAACTTAACAAAACAGTTTAAAAAACATCCCATTCCTGCGGGACGCTCCGCGAACGTAGGGGCGCACAGCTGATCGCTCAACTGTGGTTTAATTCCTAGAACACGAGCGTGCAAGCAACAACGATCGAATCGAGAGCAGTGCTGGAGCGTACCTGCTGTATGAATTACTTCGATTTGCGCGATCGCACTTTAGCAACTTGTCAACGAAACCGCAAATAATAATAGCGCCTACCTAAATATAGGTAAGCGCTATTGTTTTATTTCAATTCAGGCGGTAAAAGAGCTTACTAATATTTCTCTGTTTGTAAAATGTTACACTCGCATTCTGGTATATTATGCACCCAAATAATTTGGGAACCATCAAATAAGGGAATTTCTACTTGCCACCACTCCCCACGCCGTAGGCGACGATACCAGCAAAAGTTTGAGTAAGTCCAATCCAAAAATTGCATAAGCTAATTTGAAGCTATCTTGGCCTTGGTGTGAGCGAGTCTATATCTACCCCTGTGTAGGGTTTGCGCTATTAGTTATAGGACTTACGCACAGGTAACGGAAAATCAGACCACAGAGGAATAAGAGTTTCAGAGAGTTTTTGGGTAAGTCCTAAGTTAATTAAATTCAGGGAGAAAAATAGTTAAATTAATTCCCTGAACTTTACTCTTAATTGAGCAATATTTAATTTATTACAAAGCACTGCGGCTAGTTAACGCGTTCCACAAGAAAACTGCGACAATTGCGCCAAGAACTGCTACTGCAATGCCAGCAATGCTGAGTGTGGGGGCAGCTAATGTCAAGCTTCCTGTACTGAAGAATACGCCCAAGCTACCACCAACAAAAGCACCAATAATTCCTAATAAGATTGTTCCTAGAATTCCGCCGCCTTGATGACCGGGGTAGATAGCTTTCGCAATAGCACCAGCAATTAGACCTAAAACAATCCAAGCAAGAATATTCATTGTTTTAATTTCATAAACGCTTTTTATTGACAAATACACAATAGCAATCTAAACATTGACATTCAATCTCTCAACAGAACCAATTATTAATAGCCTTGAGGATGAATGCTATTACTTCTCGTGATTAACTCCGCTAATTCCAATGAATAATTAATTCAAAAAAGCTCCATAAAAAAAGCTTCTAGCAGGTCTAAAGCTGGAAGATAATAAGTTTATTGCTTGATAATTACAGTATAGATATTTCTGATTCCTTTTCCGATCTACTTGAAGAATGAAGCTCAAGTTTGAAAGCCGAATATTAAATATTAAGAATATTAAAAGGTACGAGTCATAATAGCTTTTCTAAAATCCGTACTTTTAAGTATGGCTCCCGTAAAATTAGCATCAGTTAAGTTGGCGTTGCGAAAGCTTGTACCACCTTTAGCTGCAAAAGCAACAGCGATGTTGCGAATCAAGGAGTATTTTTCATCTCCTTTTATTGCTCTCCAAGCAATGTAAGTACTAAGTAAAACTACGGCGAAAGCGAGAACGAAGGTAACGGCGAAGGCCAAGCCTCCGGCTGTGAGGAAGATGAATAAGTTGGCTCCGATTCGGGCTAAGGTGAAGGCTACGGCGAAGGCGAAGGTTAATGCTCCGGCTAAGGCTCCGGCTAAAGCCATGACCAAGGTAACGGCGAAGGACAATGCTTCGGCTAAGTCCAAGGCTAAAGCGATAGCGACAACGTGGGCAATGGCGATGGCGAAGGCGACAGCGAAAGACAAGGCTCCGGCTAAGCCCAAGGCTAAGACTAAGGCAACGGCTAAGGCTAAGGCAACGACGAGGGCTAAGGCGACAGCGAAGGCGACGGCGAAGGAAAAAGCTCCGGCTAAATCCAAGGCTAAGGCTAAGGCGACGATGAGGACGAAGCCTACAGCAAAGGCAAAGACTACAGCAAAGGCGAAGGCCAAGACCAAGACCAAGGCAGTCCAGCCTGAAACCTGATTCTCTAGACTTGGACTGTTAAATATCGAAATTAGAAACCCTCCAGTGATGGCTAAGAAAAATCCTGAAATTCCAGAGAGCAAGCACGAAACACAAACTAGAAAACTAGCCCAACGCTTTTGCAGTCCAGCTTGAGCATAGCTAAAGTTTGCCCCTCTGAGATTTGCCCCTGTAAAATCTGCACTCTTGATATCTGCATAGCTAAAGTTTGCACCCTCAAGGTTTTGTCCTTTAAAAGAACGACCTCTGAGATTTTGATAGGAGTTGTCCTGCGGCATGACCTTTAAAATTTTAGTTAATTATGATTCGGAGCGTAGCGAAACAACTTGCATGATTTTTTACCTACTTGGACTTTTCAAACATTCTCTAATTTTATAGTCTTTGAGACGGTAAACTAAGATAATATATTGACATTAAAAGAAGTAAATTGTGTCATTTAACAAAGAAGAAAACGGCGAAAGCTCACGAGATTCTTATCACGTAGATGAAAAATTTTATAGTGAATTAATTCAAAGACTTCCAGAGTGGGAGAATGTAGGAAAACCAGTTAATCAATCAATTGAGTTAGAGTGCCAAGCGTTGCTGTTTCTGGAAGCACGGTTACTGGATGATGGAAAATTTGATGATTGGCTGGGGTTGTTTACTAGCAAATGCCTTTATTGGATTCCCTGCACTCCAGGTGGTGGAGACCCTAGAAAAGAAGTATCCATCGCTTTTGATGACCGCAGACGTTTGGAAGATAAGGTATTTTGGTTGCAGTGTGGTTTTGCTTATGCTCAAACACCGCGATCGCGTACTAGCCGAATAATTAGCAACATTGAAATATTTTCGTCTGCAAAGGAACAAGAAGTCAACATTCGTTCTAACTTTCTCATCCATGAATTTCGCCAAGGACGGACGCAAGCCTTTGCTGGTTGGTATGGACACAGGTTGCACCAGCAGGATGGCAAATGGAAAATAGCTCTCAAACAGGTAAATTTAATTGATGCAGATCGAGGTCATGAAAACCTCAGTTTCTTGCTTTGATCGAGCTTAACCAGAGATCGCCTTTTAGCAGGTATTCATCAAGTTATAGAAAATGGGAAAAAAATGTGTAATTGAGACGGGTATTAGCTTAAAGTTAGCAATATCACATCAAGTTATTCGTCAAATTTATTTTGAGAAAAGCTAACCATGTTGCATGGAAACAGCGAAGTCAAGCAAGGCTATGATTGGGATTATCTAATTCAGCCAGAACGAGTCCACCGTTGTGTTTATACGGATGCGAGAATTTTCCAGGAGGAAATGATTCGGATTTTTGGGGGAACTTGGGTTTACCTTGCTCATGAAAGCGAAATACCCAACCCCAACGATTTTAAGACATCGAATCTGGGGCATCGTCCAATTATTATTCTGCGCGATCGCCAAGACAAAATTCGCGCCTTGTTCAACCGCTGCACCCATAGAGGCGCAACGGTTTGCCGTGAAACTCGTGGTTGTGCTAAAACTTTTACCTGTCCTTATCATGGCTGGACTTATAGCAACACAGGCAAACTCACAGGAGTTCCTTGGGCAAAGGCTTACGCTGCTGACTTGCATCGCCCAGAATTTGACCTGGGACAAATTCCTTGGGTAGAAAGCTATCGTGGTTTTATCTTTGGAACTTTGAATTCCCAAGCGCCAGATTTAATTACTTATCTCGGACGAGCCAAAGATTTATTAGATCAGTGGATTGACCGTTTTCCTAATGCTCAAATTACCGTCCAAAGTAGTGCACATAAAATGATTTATCAAGGTAATTGGAAGTTTACCTACGATAATGCTGCTGATGGTTATCATGTTGCGTTTTCACACCGTTCTTTGCTGGCTGTGGCCAATCGTTTAGAATCCGACAAAGACATGCAATATTTTGCCCACAATCCCGATGAAGGGCCAATGTACGTGCAATACCTCGGTCATGGGCACATGTTCATCGACCAGCGCCCTAGTTACGAAAAACGAGCCGGCGCTTTCTGGCAACAACAACGACCCCAGCCAGGACGGGAAGCTTATGAAACAAAGATCCGCGAACAGTGGGGCGATCGCGCGCCTTTCTGGTTAGATTTGTCTATTGGTTCGCAGATGAATTTAAGTATTTTTCCCAATCTGCTCATTGTTGGCAATCAAATCGAAGTCATTGAACCGCTAGCTGTTGATCGCACTCAATTAACAATATATGCTACGACGATCTCTGGAGTCCCAGATGAAGTTAATGTTTTGCGGATGAGAAGTCAAGAAGACTTTCCCAGTTTTGGGATTCCTGACGATATGATGAATTTTGCCGAATGTCATCGGGGGCTAAGTATTCCAGAAATCGAGTGGGTGGCAATGAATCGCGGATTTGGCATTAGCGATCGCCATTATGTAGATGAAGATGGTGTCATCACCGGGCCTGTAACAGATGAGTTAGCAATTCGCGGTTATTACCAAGAATGGAAACGCCTGATGAAGGCTGATTTGAAACTCACCGCACAACCTGTTGAATGTGATTAGGCAATGCAAATGAAAAGACCTGGATTTATTGAACGTCATCACCTGTGGACAGACATCCAAAAAGAAGCAGCACAAAAGATTAAGGCTGTTGTGAAAGAACAGGATCTATTGTTGATTCGTACTGCTTGGTCTGACCAGCATGGCATTGTTCGCAGTAAGTCGCTGTTACCGCAAGCGTTTTTGGCTGCCTTGGAAAACGGTATGCAAATCAGCACGGGGACATTCCTGTTTGATACTGGTGGTGCGATGGTATTTAATCCTTTCGTTCCCGGCGGTAGCTTAGACATGCCTTTAATGACCGGTGCGCCAAATCTGGTGGCTGTTCCCGATCCTCATACTTTTACAATTGTGCCTTGGGCAAAACGCACTGGCTTTATTCTCTGCGACGAGTACTTTCAAAATGGTCAGCCAATGCCGTTTTCCAGTCGCGGGATTTTGCGCCAAGCATTGCTAGAGTTACATCAAAGAGGATTAGAGCATATTGTCGGGTTAGAAGTTGAATGGTATCTGGCAAAATTGGAAGATCCGATGTTAGCGATCGCTAATGTTGGTACTTCTGGAAAACCCAGCGAACCTGCCAAAGTCAGCGCCGTAGAGCATAATTACCAATACCTTTTAGAATCCCACAATCCAGAAATTCATGATTTGCTGGGCCTTCTGGCAGAAAACTTAGTTGCAATGAAATTGCCTTTAAGGAGTGTAGAAAACGAAGGCGGTGCCGGTCAATTTGAATTTACCTTTGACCCGATTCCGGCATTGCAAGCTGCGGATACAATGATGATATTCCGCATGGCCACCAAGCAAATTTGCCGTCAGCAAGGTTACATCGCTTCGTTTATGTGTCGTCCAGGATTGCAAGGTTGTTCTTCCAATGGTTGGCATTTGCATCAATCCCTTGTAGACAAAACCACAGGCGAGAATGCTTTCATGTCTGCAAACTCCGAAACTCTCATGTCAGACTTAGGTCAACACTTCATTGGCGGTCTTCTCAAACACGCCCATGCAGCTTCTGTGTTCGCAGTCCCCACAATTAACGGCTACAAAAGATTTAGACCCTATTCCCTAGCCCCCGACCGTGCCGGGTGGGGATTGGAAAACCGAGGGGCAATGATTAGATTACAAGGCGGTTTTGATGACCCCACTACCCACATAGAAAATCGAATTGGAGAACCAGCAGCTAATCCTTATCTCTACATGGCATCACAATTGATTTCTGGTTTAGATGGTGTAGATAATAAACTTGACCCTGGCTCCCCAACAGAAGAACCTTACACTACAGAAAACCCCACCTTACCCAAAAGTTTGCCAGAGGCAATTTCATATTTGAGCCAAAGCGAACTTTTTTCTCAAAAAATGGGGCAGCAGTTCATAAGCTTCATCGTGAAGATGAAACAAAGTGAAATTAATCGCTTTTTGCAGTCCGTTGGCGACATACCAGCAGAGGAATATTTAAAGCAAGTGACTAACTGGGAGCAAAGAGAATATTTTGAATTATTTTGAGTTGAGTTTGGTTTAAAGGACTTCTCAAAAATCAGGTTCTTCAGTACATACGTATGCAAAAATATTTACATTAATCGACAGATGGCAGAATCAGATAATCCAGCCCAACCGCAAAGCCAACAAGAGCGATGGCAGAAGGAAAGAGACTCACTAGCAGAAGCCTACGAGTTACAAACAAAGAAAGTTGCAGAACTGCGAAAAGCATGGGTAATTGAGACAGACCAGGCTCTCAAGTTTAAATACGAACAAAATCTTCAGTCAGCGCAATCCGAACTAAAGAAGCTTGATGATGATTTGAATTCAATTGAACAAAAATTGAATTCTCCAAGCATTTTTAATTATACTAATATTTCACCTACAGTTTTTATTTTTCCAGACCAATATTGGGAAAATTTAGTTGATATTATCTCACAAATAAATTCCAATATATGGACACAAGCTTGTGATTCAACTCTAAAAGATATTACTCAAGATGTTCGGGGTAGTTACCCAAAGATTGAAGAACTAAAAAAAATAAGTATATTGAAGAAAATTTTTTTAAAAGATTACCCATTCAATAATAAAGATATTCCCACAATCATTGAATTTGCCCACCGTTTAAGTAAATATGAGGAAGTTGATAAATTTTATCGATATGAATTAAAAGAATGGATTGAATGTGTAACTAGAGAACTTAACATTGAGTTACCAAATTGTAATGAATCTAAATTAGCTGGAACTGCTCAGTCTTATTTACTCATCATAGTAATTCCTCAAGGAAACAATAAATTTAATTTAAAATCTGAGTTAATTTGTAATTTTACTAATATTAATGATAGTCCTAAACATATTAATCTAGAATTAGAATCTGGAATATCAGCAAGTAAGTGTTCTTGGAATGAAATCATAGATAAAATTTATAGTTTTATCAAAATCAGCCGCAATCATCTTCGAGACTATGAAGATTACAATCTAACAATTGAAATTTTTTTACCTTTGCCTTATTTAGATAAGAGCATAGATATTGAAGAAATTCCCATTGGGTTTGGAGAAAAAAGGGCGATCGCTAATGAATATCAGTTTGTAATTCGTTCTCTGGAGCGGGTTATTGAGGAAGATGGTAAATATTTAATGTTGTTGCGTCGCCGATGGAAGATATTAACTCAATTCTTAGATCGGAAACCTACATTTAAAACTTTTCATGAAAAAATTGAGCAAATTCCTCCAAGAAAAAAATCTTGTTCTTCTAATTTTACTTGGGAAAATTGTAACTTGAAAGAGTTTGAAAATGATTGGGATAGTAAAAAAAGTTTAGGTATTAAAGTTACTTGTGATTTACCAATAGATAAAGAGGCAAAAATAAAATTTTTTATTGCTTTAATTAGAAGTGGAGTACCGATATCTTTATGGACAAGATCTACTGCTATTCCAAATCTAGATACAGAATTTAATGAAATATTTGTTGATCAAACAGAAATTATTGCTGATTTAAACAATATATGTGAATCTATATGGAAGTTACGCAGAAAAGCTCATGCAAAAAAAGATGAAGAAAAGCAAAATTATTTAGGTTACCATTTAGGATTCTTATGTGATAATCCTGATCGAATTCCGTTTAGTTTGACGAATCAAAATCAATGGCTTTTAGAACCAGGTCAATAAAAAACAGGAAAATTAATATATGCAGGACTGGCGCTTTTTTTATGGTAATGGCGAACAAAATAAAGAAGTTGAAGATAAATTAAAAGCTCTTGACCCGCCTCCTTGGCGACAGTTTGCTAGAAAAGAAGATATTCAAATTAATTCTGAAGATGATAAACGCTGGCAAAAACTTCGGCAATTAGCTGAAAATCAAGATAGGAATAGAAAACGGGGACAAAATTTTCGCATTTCCCAAAATGCAACTGATGTAATTAATGCGGTTAATGCTGCCATTTACTTACGAAGACCATTGCTAGTTACAGGTAGGCCTGGAGCCGGAAAAACCTCTTTGGCTTATGCCATTGCTTATGAATTGAATTTAGGCTCTGTTCTATCTTGGCCTATCACAGCCCGTTCTACCTTGCAAGAAGGGCTTTATAGTTACGATGCATTAGCCCGATTACAAGATTCTCAACAAGATAAAAAGATAGCTCAAAATATAGGTAAATACATTAAATTGGGGCCGCTAGGTACCGCCTTCTTGCCTTCTATTTTGCCTAGAGTTCTCCTAATTGACGAAATTGATAAAAGTGATATTAATCTTCCCAATGATTTATTAAATATTTTAGAAGAAGGAGAATTTGAAATTCTAGAATTAGTCAGACGTTCTCAATCTCAAGAGGGAATATTTAAACAAATTCAAGAGAATGAATTTAAAGTTCTTACCCAAGATAAGGGTATCGATGCTTTAATTAATGCAGGTCGGGTAGGCTGTTGTGCTTTTCCGATTATTGTGATGACTAGTAACGGAGAACGAGATTTTCCGCCAGCTTTTAAGCGCCGATGTCTGCGGGTTAGAATGCCAGATCCCAACCAAGAAACACTAAAAGCTATTGTTGAAGCTCATTTTGGAGAGAAAGGAAAAATAGCTTTCAAACAAGCAGAGTCTAAAATTAATGAATTGCTCAAAGAGTTTATGCCGGATGAAAACCAACCCTTGGAGAGAGCAACAGACCAATTACTAAATACTATTTACTTGTTAACTCGTGAGGTCAATATTCAAGAAGAGGATGAAAAGTCAGTGAAAGAAATATTATTTAAAACCTTAACCAGTGGTGATTAATGTCAATGACTAATGAATCATTGGCAAATAATCCACTAGAACAGCTAATTGCTATTTTAAGTAGCAAAAATTTTGACCTGACTGGAGAAGAAATTGCTGATATTCTCTGGTTAAACCTCCAACGGCAATCAATCGAGCAACAAAAAATCAGCGTAACTTCTCCCTCAACATCCTCAACCTCCTCAACATCCTCAACCTCCTCAACCTCCTCAACGTCGCCAACGTCCCCAAGTGCTGAAATTTATCCACAAACTCTACCCAGCAATAATCCAAATCTCCACAGGACAAAAGCGCTTCCCTTGCGAGTACCGGATGCACCTTCCTTACGAGAACCCCTAATTTTGGCCCAAGCGCTAAAACCTTTGATGCGCCGGGTTGAGTCTGGAAAAAAAACAGTATTAGATGAAACCACTACATCAGAACGTACCGCCGCCGAGGGAATATGTATACCTGTTCTCAAGTCTGAACCAGAACCTTGGTTAGAGTTGGCATTGGTGATTGATGAGAGCAAATCAATGCTGATTTGGCGACATACAATAAGGGAATTAAAACGACTGCTAGAACATTATGGTGCTTTCCGGGATGTGCGGACTTGGGGATTGATCTTAGTTAGTGATGAAAACAGAAAACAATCTATTCGCATTCGACCTGGAATTGGGGAAACAGCAAATGACCAACGGCTTGCTAGTCCCACTGAATTAATTGACCCTAGTGGTCGTCGCTTGGTTTTGGTTGTGAGTGACTGTGTTGCAGCCATGTGGCGTGATGGTACTGTCACCCCGGCTTTAAAATTTTGGGCAAAGAGCCAACCTCTAGCCATTGTGCAGATGTTACCAGATTGGTTGTGGTTGAGAACAGGTTTGGGTGCAGGTGCTTCAGTACGGTTGGGTAGTTTGGCTCCTGGGGTTGCTAACCAGTATTTATTGATTAAAGAACTTTTGCTGTGGAAAGATTTCGATCTCGACAGTGGAATTAAAATTCCAGTTTTGACCTTAGAACCAGAAGTCGCTTTGACTTGGAGCCAAATGGTAGCAGGAAAAAGTCAGGCAATAGTTTCAGGGTTTGTTTTTCCCTCGCAATTAAAATTAGAATCACAAGCTAACACCAAAGATTTATCAACAGTATCAAAAAATAATATTAGTCAACTCAATGCAAAAGACCGGGTTTACCGCTTTCGCATGACTGCTTCACCAATGGCGCGGAAACTTGCAGGGTTACTTGCAGCAGCACCAGTTATTAATTTACCCGTGGTGCGATTAATTCAAGAAACTATGCTGCGTGATTCTCGACAAGTTCACGTTGCAGAAGTGTTTCTAGGCGGATTATTAAAACCATTAACAGAGATTGAAAATGATACCAATCCCGATGCGGTGCAGTACGATTTTATGGATGATGAGATCCGAGATATCTTATTAGCATCGGCACCTATAAGTGATTCAGCAGAGATAATTAATGTAGTTTCTCTATATATTGCAAACAACTTAGGTAAGTCCCTAGCAGATTTTGTTGCCTTATTACAAGCACCAGAAGGAGCAGAATTTTCACTGATAAAACCGTTTGCCAAGATGACAACTAAATTATTGAAAAAACTAGGAGGTGACTACGCTGAGTTTGCCAATCAAATAGAAGAAAACCAAGTAATTAACTTTGCTAAATCTTTGAAAAACGAAGATTTAGATATTGTTGCTATTGTCAGAGGAATTATCGCGAATTTTCATGATTTCACACCTTCATATCTTACTCAACACATTAAAAATGCTTTAATAATTCAACCAGTTTATGAAGAATTTATTGAAAAATTTGGTGGAGGACAAGGCAATAGGTTTTCCACTAGAAGATTACAAATTAATGGAGAAGCAAACGAAATATTTTTAATTCGAGGTAAACAAATTCAAGCAACATTAGACATTAATCATGATTGCCCTGAATGTGGTACAGCTATTAATCAAATTATTGTTGGCATAGGAGGTGAAGAACAAGCCCAAGCTTGTGTATGGATTGGGGGAAGTTCAAGTTATGGCTGGCAAACCGTTTCTTTTTCTTTAAATATTCCTGATATTCCTGGTGTTTATTACATTCGCACTCGCTACGCTCAAGCTTATAACCGCGAAGATGCATTAGGTTGGTGGAAAGTAGATCGCCCTGATGGCCCTACAGAAGCAGCGAATATTGGTGCTGTAGTAGTTGGGATAAATATTGTTTTAGAATTATTTGCTGGAGAGTATCTTTGTGGTGTGAAATGGGGTGGAGAATCTGGTGATTGGCATGAAGGTACAGAAAAATTATTTGTTTCCAGAGATGGTGAAGTGCGATTTATTTCCCGATTTGGTTATGCTGTGATTCATAATTGGGAATTAACAGAAAATACGCTTTCGTGGAACTTTGATGTTAATCAAACTGCTGCTAGTTTTACTTTTAAAGTAAATAGTAAAGATAGTTATTTTTGGGAAAGTAACCAGACAGGTAAGTTATTTGAAGGATGGTTGAATTATCCCAATGAAGGTCGAATTGATTTTCGAGGCAGATTTGTAAATGACCAATATCAACCAATTCATAACACTGTAAAAAAAATCCTGATAGTCTCGGCTAATCCTCAAGATAGCAATAGACGGCTTGTGCGAGAAGTTAGAGAAATTCTGGCAGAGTTGGAACGTGCCAAAATTCAAGAGCATCTTGTAATTATTACTACATTGGCAGTGCGTTTCGATGATTTACGCCGCGCTACTTTAGATCGCGAACCTCAAATTATCCATCTTTATGGATATGGGGAAGGAAATCAAGGTTTCGCTTTAGAAGATAACACAGGGAAAATACAACTTGTCAGTAGTGAATCACTCTCAAGCCTGTTTTCTTTATTTCCAAGTATTGAGTGTGTATTATTAAATGGCTGTTACGACGAAGCACAAGCAGAAGCTATTAGCCAACATATTGATTATGTTATAGGCCTAAATCAAGCACTAGGAGAACAAGCAGCAATTAAGTTTGCAGTTGGATTTTATAGTGCCCTTGCTGCTGGAAGATCCTATGAAGATGCTTACCAATTTGGTTGTGTATCTATTGATTTAGAGAATATCTCAGAATCAGCAATGCCAATCTTCATACATCGAAAAAACACAATTAATGCTGACATCCTGCAAAGTAACTCTTCACCATTGCCCCGGCCTTTTCCTGCCGTACAACCAGTTTCACTGGAAATGCCAGAAGGAACGATGTCGAGTGAATCTCAATTTTACATACAACGGTTATCAGATCTACTTGCCTTAGAAACAATTAAGCGGCAGGGTGTGACTATCACCATTAAGGGCCCTCGCCAGATGGGCAAAAGTTCCTTGTTAATTCGTACTCTTGATGCTGCTGTTGCAGTAGGTAAGCGGGTAGCATTTTTAGATTTTCAATTATTTGACAAAGCTGCTTTAAACAATGCTGACAACTTCTTTCGGCAGTTTTGCTGTTGGCTAACTGATGAACTAGAAATGGCAGATAAAGTAGATGAGTATTGGCAGATGCCTTTAGGTAATAGCCAACGTTGTACTCGCTATGTAGGCCGATATATCCTGAAGGATTTTGGCAAGCCTTTAGTATTGGCAATGGATGAAGTGCAAAGTATTTTTGATACCGAATTTCGTTTTGATTTCTTTGGGATGTTGAGAAGCTGGCACAATAGCCGTGCGACTACTCCCATCTGGAAAAATCTCGATTTAGTACTGGCAACATCCACGGAGCTTTACCAGTTAATTGATAATCTTAACCAATCACCTTTTAATGTTGGGCAGGTGATTGATTTAGAAGACTTCACAGTAGCACAAGTTTCTGATCTCAACCGCCGTCATGGTTCCCCCCTCAATTCCAGCGAAGAACGGCAATTGATGGCGTTGCTGAATGGGCATCCTTACTTGGTGCGTCTTGCACTCTATCTAATTGCTAGCCAGCGTCTCTCCACTGCTGAATTATTTACCAACACTACCGCCGATAATGGCCCCTTTGGCAATCATTTGCGTAATTCCCTTTTTCTTTTGCATAACAAAACAGAGTTGGTTCAAGGTATGCTCCAGGTAATTCGCCAGAACATTTGCGATGAGCGCGTTTTCTTCCGCTTGCACGGTGCAGGTCTGGTGCGTCGAGAAGGGCACAAAGTAATCCCCCGTTGCCAACTTTACGCTGAGTATTTTCGTGAGAAACTTCGTGGCTGAAGCAAGCGTTTACACTGTCGGCAAAACTGTACAAGCTGGTGGAATTAAGGACTGTAAGTAAGACTAAAATGCAAACCATTGTCCTGAAGACTATCGCTTGGTTTTTCTATGTCTACAAAGGGAATCCCATAATCAACTCGAATGTTAAGATTACGGATTGGCTGCCATAATAAACCTAGCCCTGCACTAGCTAGAAATGAATTGTCAGGATTATCTCTTTTATTCCAGATTTGTCCTAGATCGATAAAAGGAGCTAGTTGCAAAGTCGGGATTTTCTGGCGATCGCGCAACAAAGGAATTCTAGCTTCTAGTGATAGCCGATATCCATTATCTCCAGAACGAGCATTTTGACGGTAGCCCCGGAGAGATTGACCGCCTCCAATAAAAAATTCATAGAATGCCGGTAGATCGTCTGGTGTCAGCTGTATATCGGCTTGCACAATTAATAAATTGTCATTACCCAATTGTTGAACCCGTTGTACCTGACCTAACCAACTAAAAAAGCTGCCATCTTGATTTGGCTCGGAACTGACTATAGCATCGAAGATATCTAAGCCAAAGCTAAATTGAGATTGTATTGCCCAAGCTCCCTGAGTATCACGACGAGTATAATCTTGGCCAAATTTGAGAACACGAGTACGGCTACGCCCAGCATTTATCGGGATTCCATCAAATGTAAATGAGCCATCATTACCTTGAAAGGCAAATGCAGTAGATAAAGCAAACTCTTCTTTTAGCGATCGCACTAAAGGCTGACGATAACTAATTTCATAGAAATCTAAACTACCTTTGATATCGGAAAATGGCTGTATTGCAGGAGGATTTACAAGTTTATTATTATTGGGAGCGGCGCGAAATTGCAGAGTCCCATTCATGGGATTGAGCGGTACGCGGTAGGTGAAATCATAGACGTTAGATGCAGCTCGGTCAAAATCGCCAAAGTTTAAGCCAAAGTTATAAGATGCGCTAATTTCATCTCCAATCCCCGTTAAGTTACGGTAGCGTAAAGAAACTCCCCCTCTTTCTGGAGCAATGCTAGGTGGAGAATAGTTATCTACGTTAAAAACACTGACAAACGGATTTGCTTCCTTGACTCTGACGGTGAGAATGCTTTGGCCTAACTTAGTGCCAGCACCTATACTAGCTTCTACCTTGTCAAACAGAGGATCGATTCGCAGTAGCCTCAGTTGTTCTTCTACTTTATTGATATTCAAAGGTTTCTTTACTGCCAAACGCACGCGGCTACTTACATAATCACGATTCAACCGCCTGGTTCCCTCAATTTGAATTTCCTCTAAACTACCTTCAATAACTCGAATTTGAACAACTCCATCAGTAATTACTTGATTAACTAAGACTGCCCTTGAGGTAATGTAACCTTTGTTTAAGTACAGTTGAGTAATTGCATCGGCTACCTTTTGCAACTCTTCTAAAGTTGCAGAACGTCCTTCTAAAGGTTGCACAATTGGATTGATTTCTTTTTCAGTAAAAATAGTGCTACCAATAACCTCTAGTTTGCGGACAAAAATAGACACATTTGGTTGTGATGGTTGCGTTTGTGGCGTTGGAGGTGTCAGAATTGGCTCTTGTTGTTCGGGTAGTGGTGTTGGAGTTGGTAGGGGTTGCGGAAAGCGATCGGGGTTCGGATTTACCGTTGGTGCTGACTGGTTTTGAGCTACCTTATCTACCGTATGCGCTGTAGTAGTAGGACTTGATGTGATCGTTAAAGTGTTGGAAGCTGCGTAACTAGGTAATAACCAAGCTACCAAAACCGCACTTGGAAGTGTCAAACTACACCAATAAAACACATACCTGACACTCCAAAACATAGGGCTTTTATTCATATCAAATAAACTTTATTCTCACTTAGGAAAAGTTATATTTTGTTAACATTTCAATCAAGCAAGTACGCTCATATAACTAGTAACTTTGCACTCATAAACTAAGTACTGATAAATAGCGATCGCGATTTGCTGAGGTGATAAAACACAGAAGCTAAGCGTATATTCGGAATAAATTAATACACAATTTGTCTTATTAAAATAATATGAATTTATATCTGATGATAGATGAAATTATAAAAAATTTACATTTATTTTTTAAAGCATGTGTGAAAATCAGTGAAACAACTTAAATATTTTTTCCGAAATCAAGCAAATAGTAAGTGTATTTGTATATCGAGCTTTGGCGAAAATCTAGACTTTTAACAGAAAGGTCGAAATTCTACAGATTGACTAAAGCTATTTGCTAAAAGACTACGTATTAAGTCGAGGAAGTTGGCAGTGAATAGAATTGGTGTATGGTTAACAACACTCCCTTTGCTGGGAGTTATTGGAGTAGGGCAAGTACAGGCTCAATCAATTACTCCAGCAGTAGACGGCACAAATACCGTTGTGACTCCTGAGGGCAACCAATTCAATATCACTGGTGGACAAACTTCTCAAGATGGAGCAAATTTGTTCCATAGTTTGACCAAGTTTGGTCTCAATCAAGACGAGATAGCTAACTTTATTTCTAAACCAGAAATCGCTAACATTCTGACTCGGATCAATGGTGGCGATCCTTCTGTAATTAATGGTTTAATTCAGGTTACAGGCGGGAACTCCAACTTATTCTTAATGAACCCAGCAGGGATTATTTTTGGGCCGAACGCTAGCCTCAATTTGCCTAAATCCCTAACAGTAACAACAGCTAACAGCATTGGATTTGGTTCTAATTGGTTTAATGCGACTGGTAACAACAACTATGCAGAACTCGTAGGGAATCCAACTGCTTTTGCTTTCACTATGGAAAAGCCAGGGGCAATTATCAACGCTGGTAATTTAAGTGTTGGGGAAGGACAAAACTTGACATTTTTGGGTGGTACTGTGGTGAGTACCGGAGAAGTATCAGCATCAGGGGGCCAGATTACTGTTGCGGCGGTTCCAGGTAAGAGTGTAGTGCGGATTAGTCAAGCAGGAAATCTACTGTCTCTAGATGTACAACCAACAACAGTAAATGGTACTCAGCCAAACGACTGGACGTTACCAGTTTTATCCTTACCGCAACTATTAACTGGTGGTGATGGTGGCAACGCTACAGGAATTACAGTCAACAGCGATGGCACAGTTGCATTAACTGGTTCTGACCTAGTTGTAGAGAACGGAGATGTGGTTGCAAAACAAGTGAATGCCCTAGCTCTCCTAATTGATTCTCAAAAAAACATTACACTTACGGAAGATATAAGAACTACGAAAGACTTCGAGATACCTTTAGACGATACTTCTATTAAGATTAGTGCTGTAAATTTAACTGCTAAAGGTTCTATCACAGTAGGAATTATCAGTATTGGAGATAATGAAAATATTAGCGGCTCTCTAAAACTGTCTGCGGTTGGTAATATTACAGCAGGCAATATTGTAGTCTTAGAAGACTTCCAAAACCTAGATGATGATTATAATGCACCTGCAATCTTGTCTTCTACAAAAGGTAACATCATAGTCCAAACTATTGAAGCTGGATCTGGCGGTATTGACATTACAGCTTATGGTACTTTTCAAGCATTAGGGGCGTTCGATTCTGGATTATTTCAGTTTGAATCAGTGACAATCAAAGATGACCCTGACTTAATCGCGTTTCTTGAAAAAAAAGGAATTCCAAGAGAGCAATTAGTTAACTCTGACAAAACTGCTTTGGTAGACACACTAAACCTTCCAACTAGTATTATCGTAAGACCTGTAGGTGGACGTGGTAATATAGTTATCCGGCATGGTGGTACTTCAGTATCTGATAATACACCTAGCAATGAGCGCATTATTGTTAGCCCAGAAAGCAATTTTAAGTCGGGACCCAATGTTACTAAGAAGGATGATGGATTTGTACTGAATAATGATGATGGTTCTAATGATTTACCATTGCAACTTGAGAATAATTTTATTTCTTTGACAAGGAATGAAACCTACGAGCTAATAGAGCTTTCCGATGGCATAAGTGGTACTGTTGGAGCCATTGTGATTGGAGGTGGAAATAATTCAAACTTAGTAACGTCTTCCTTAGGCAGACCATTCAGCTCTGGTAATGGTGGCTCCGACGGCGGTGGAAATGGCGGTGGTGGCTCCGACGGCGGTGGAAATGGCGGCGGTGGCTCCGACGGGGGTGGAAATGGTGGTGGTGGCTCCGACGGCGGTGGAAATGGCGGTGGTGGCTCCGTTGGAGGTGGAAATGGTGGCGGTTCCGTCGGAGGTGGAAATGGTGGCGGTTCCGTCGGAGGTGGAAATGGTGGCGGTTCCGACGGAGGTGGAAACAGTGGCGGTTCCGACGGAGGTGGAAATGGTGGTGGTTCTGGCAGCGTTAGTGATGGCGGTGTTGTAAACCCTGGTGAAACAAAACCTGGCAGCAATGACAGCAATAACGTTGGCAGCAACCCACAAATCACCTCGCGTTTTGGAATTTTGTCTCTAGACGAATCGTTGGTTGCTCGTCTCAAAGACAGTGGTCATGCTACGAAATTAACACTTAGCAATGATGGGCAAGGGGAATTAACAGGCTCAAATCTCAATGCTGGAGACAAAGAAGACGAAACAAGTTTGAATCAAGTCTTCAATTTTGATGGGAATTTATTAGATAGCAACGTAGTTTTTAATAACAAATAATATGTTAACAACAAACTATCAGTTGATCCTTAAGCTCATTCCTATCTTGGCTAGCGTTTTAATGCCTGTTTTAGCAACAGTACCGTTTGTTAGTTCACAAGCGATCGCCCAATCTCAAGTAACTGCTAAAACCAAAGCAGATGAGTTTTTGCAACAAGGACTGAAACACTATCAACTTAGTCAATTTGTACCAGCCATCCAATCTTGGCAACAAGCACTGATAGTTTATCGAGAGTTAAAAGACCGTCGAGGTGAGGGACAATCCTTAGGAAATCTGGGGCTTGCTTATAGAGCTACAGGCGAATATAGCAAAGCTATTAGTTATCAACAACAAGCTTTGAGCATTTTTCAAGAACTTAAAGACCGCCAATCTGAGGGACAGCTTTTAGGCAACTTGGGTAATGCTTATTTAGCAATAGGTGAATATGACAAAGCGATTAAGTCTCAGCAACAGAGCTTAACTATTGCACGAGAAACTAAAGATCGTGCAGGAGAGGGTTTTGTTTTAGGTAGTTTAGGGATCGTCTTTGCTGAATTGGGCAACTATCCCCAGGCTGTTGAGTCATATGTGCAAAGTTTAGCGATCACCCGAGAAACTAAAAACCGAGAAGGTGAGGCAAGTACGCTTAATAATCTCGGAGCTGCTTATCAAGCTCAAAACAATAATAGCAAAGCAGTGGAATCCTACCAGCAAAGTTTAGCGATCGCGCAACAAATCAAAAACCGCAGCATCGAGCAAACAGCTTTGAGCAGTTTGGGGGTTGCATATGAAAGCTTACGCAACTATCCCCAAGCCATTGAACATCAGCAACAAAGTTTAAAGATTGCCCAAGAAATCGGCGATCGGCGAACAGAGGCGCTAGGTTTGAATAACCTGGGACATACTCTATTTTTATCTGGCAATTTAGTTGAGGCAGAAAATAAACTCCGCCTTGCAGTCAAGGTTTTAGATTCTCTAAGAAAGGAATTAGACGATGGGGGCAAAATATCAATTTTTGATACCCAAATTACAACATATAACTTACTACAACAAATCTTAGTAGCGCAGAATAAACCAGAACTATCTTTAGAAGCTTCTGAACAAGGACGCGCCCGTGCTTTTGTAGAGTTAATGGAGACAAAGCTTAAATCTAAGTCAGCCTCACAAATCGCTCCCTTAACGATTGCTCAAATCAAACAAATTGCTAAACAGCAAAAAGCTACACTAGTAGAATATTCAATTGTTCCTGATGATTTTTTGCATCAAGGTAAACTAAAAGCACCAGAATTAGAACTCTTAATTTGGGTGGTTAAACCTACAGGTGAAGTAGCCTTACAACGAGTTAATCTCAAGTCACTACGGGAGCAAAAAACGTCACTCAAAAAAATAGTAATTAACACTCGTGATGCCATCGATCCAGCAACAAGTAATTCTATAAATCCAGAAGTAGTTTCTCAAGGTTTAAAGCAACTACATCAACTCCTAATTCAACCAATTGCTGACCAGCTACCCAAAGACCCCAATGCTCGCGTTATCTTCATTCCTCAAGATTTTCTGTTGTTAGTTCCATTTGCAGCACTGCAAGATACCACTGGTAAGTACTTAATTGAACAACACACTATCGTTTCTGCTCCTGCCATCCAAGTCTTAGATTTGACTAATCAGCAAAGACAACGCAGCCAAGGAGTAGCAAAAGATATCTTAATTGTAGGTAATCCCACTATGCCAAAAATTAAGGTAGGAAATCCGCCTCATGAGTTGTCACAGCTACCTGGTGCAGAACAAGAAGCTAATACAATTGCTAGTCTTTTGCAGACCAAAGCGATTACAGGCGATCGCGCCACTAAACTAGATATCCTCAAGCAGATGCCCCAAGCCAGGATCGTTCATTTAGCGACCCACGGTTTACTTGATGAAGTCAAGCAACTGGGTGTTCCTGGTGCGATCGCTTTAGCTCCATCTGGTAATGATAATGGCTTCCTCACCCCAGGAGAAATACTGAATTTGAAACTCAATGCCGAACTAGTAGTACTGAGCGCTTGTCAAACAGGTAGAGGTGTAATTACGGGAGATGGGGTGATTGGGTTATCTCGGTCTTTGCTTTCTGCGGGTGCTGCTAGTGCGATCGTTTCTTTATGGGAAGTGCCAGATGATACTACAACAACATTGATGTTAGAGTTTTACCGTAATTTTCAGGGTGAGACTGATAAAGCTCAAGCCCTACGTCAAGCAATGCTCAAGACAATGCAACAATCCCCAGATCCTACAGATTGGGCTGGCTTCACTTTGATTGGTGAAGCTGATTAATAATTTATAACCGTTGTCTAAAGAATAAAATACACACCATAAAATGAAATAAACATTTAAAACATTCTTTTTTCCGTCTCTTGAAGCCAAAAGATAGCATACCTAAGTGATAACCGCCATAGATAATGTTAATCCTATTTTCCTACCTTAAATATAAGTTAAGCCTATGTTAGATCAGCTACTAGCCGGGCATTACCAAGTATTAAAAATCCTGGGTGCGGGGGGATTTGGACAAACTTATGTAGCTCAAGATCTCCACAGACCAGGTAATCCAACTTGTGTTGTTAAGCATCTCAAGCCAGCTAATTCTGACCCTGCCTTTTTAGAAGCAGCTAGACATTTATTTGCCAAAGAAGCAGAAGCCTTAGAACAACTAGGTCATCATCCCCACATTCCCCGGCTTTTAGCTTATTTTGAGGAAAAACAGGAATTTTATTTAGTTCAAGAACTGATTGATGGCAATTTATTGAGTACAGAGTTGTTACCTGGCGATCGTTGGAGTGAAAGCCAAGTAGTCCAACTACTGCAAGAAATCTTAGAGATTCTAGACTTTGTTCACAGCAATGGCGTTATCCATCGGGATGTTAAACCCAACAACATCATTCGCCGCCAGCAAGATAATAAACTAGTTCTGGTTGATTTTGGTGTAGTTAAGCAAATAAATATGCAACTGGCTACAGCACAAAGCCAAATGAGCACTTCTGTTGCTGTCGGCACTTTAGGCTATATGCCACCTGAACAGCTAAGAGGTAAACCTCGCTTCAGCAGTGATATTTACGCCTTAGGAATTATAGCTATCCAAGCATTAACAGGACTAAATCATAAGCAATTGCAAGAGGATGCTAAAGGTGAAGTTGACTGGTACAGCTACGCTCAGGTCAGTCCTGCGTTAGCTGGTATTATCAATAAGATGGTACGCTACCACTTTCAAGAGCGTTATGAGTCTGCAAAAGAAGTACTGGCTGCACTAAAAACCTTGGTGTTTCAATCGGGATATTCAACAACCCAGCCAGAGTTTCCCCTTCAATACTTCGATACCGAGCAGGATACTTGTCCTCCTACTGGATTTGATACTAATCCAGTATTTTCATTTGGACAACACCCATTAAACACAACAGCAAATAATTCCAGACCATCAACAGCGTCAACTTCAGATTTAGCTGTTTCTCCAAACAACTTGCAATCAGTAGGTTTGGCTAAAGCGAACGCTGTGGTTAAATCTCCAATAGTAGTGACATTAAGTCTTGCTATTGTTGTCAGTATACTTGGTATGTTTAGTTTTGATTGGTATAAAAATCAAAATTTATTAGCAAGCGTGCAAGATGTTAAATCTTTAAAGCAAGCAAAAGATTATGAAAAATGTATAGAAAAAGGTACTCGCCTGAGTCTTTCAAGTGAGAATTCATCATCAAATTTCCAAGCAAAAACTGAGCTTGTAAGTACCTTAAATGAATGTCGTATCTTTCAAGCTAAGGCTCTGGCAGCGCAGTCTAACTTTCCTCAAGCAATTAAGCAGGTTGATAAAATTCCAGCTAATCAACCTTTTTCTGAAGATGCTCAAAATCTCATTAATGAATGGTCTCAAAAACTTCTGACACAAGCGACACAAAAGTATGAGCAGTTAGGAGATGTAGATAATGCTATTCTAACAGCTAAAGATATTCCCCAAAAAAGTTCTAATTATAAAGAAGCTCAAGATTTGAGTGCTAAATGGCAACAGGAATTTACTTCCAATAAACAACTGTTGAATGTGGCGCAAACTGCATTATCTCAAAATAGATTTAATGATGCCATAAGTTCAGCAAACAAGATTGCTGCTACTCAATATTGGCAAGACAAGAAAGAGGCAATCATCCAAGGAGCTAAATCTAAGCTCAAATCAAATAATACCAAAAAATCTGATTCTTCTAAAACTACAGTTGTAATAAGTAAACCAATAGGAACTAGAGTCAGGTCTTTAAGAGACAAACCAAGCAACTCAGGTTTAGTTGAAAAGTTAAGACAGGTAACCAGAGAAAGAAATAATAAACCAAAATCTCAACTATCATCTACTCGCAAAAATCAAACAATTGATAATTGTCAATCTCCCAACTCTCTTTTAGGTCAGGGTTCCAAATGTTAGAACAATTAAACAGAACAAATGTAAATAAAATACTTCTAATTTGATTGTTTCTTGATAGTATGAAAACTAATTTTTTTCTCCCAGTTTTGGTTACGTTTACTGCTGCGATCGCTCTACCTGTTGTCGCTCTAGCCAGAACTCCACTTAAAGTACAATACGTCTGTGAGATCAAGCAAGGTATTCCTACTACTTATGCACACACTCCCACAGAAACTGTTGAGTTTATTGGCTGGCAATCTCAAGCTTTTATTAATTCAGGTTACACTCCTGAACGGCGCTGCCAAGAAGTAACAGCAAGATTTCAAAAACATTCAGATGCGGGTAATCTCAGGTTCATTACAACTGGCAAAATGAATAATCACAATGTGATGTGTATTGCCCAAAATAAAGGTGGTAATTGTGTATCAGATGGCTTGCTACTTACCTTTGAGCGTAAAGACGATCCTCAGAAAGTTCTTGTAGAACTATTCAATGTTTCAACTAGAGTCAGAAAGATTAGGCTTACCAGAGGTAAGCCAGTTTATATTGATGTAGATGAATATTTGAGCAACGTTTCCCAAACCAGACATAGGCAACCAATACAGTCAGAAAAACCTGTATCTCCAGTTAACTGTAATGGGTCGTTTTTTTGCTCTAACTGATCATCTATATCAAACGTGTTTAATTAAAAATATGGATTCTATAGATAGCCTTGGGACTGATACCACAACACCGTATCTTTCAATGTATCCTTGAAGGGGCGAAAGGTTACTCCCAACTCTTGGCCAGCTTTGGCTGAACTTAAGTTCGCTTTTTCCAACAAAGTTTGAACGCCAGCCAGTGGCATAGGGTTGACCCCACCCGTCAAACCTGCCCAGGTTTCCAATAACCATGCGATTGAGAGTGCAAGCCAATCAGGAATTTCCATTCTAGGAGCTTTCACACCTGAAATCGCTTCCAGTTCTAAGGCAATATCCTTCATGGTTTTCAGTGGCCCCGCTACAATGTAACGCTCACCCCGTTTCCCTCGTTCGGCAGCGGTAACCATAGCTGCCGCCACATCCCGAACATCAGTCAATGAAGCACCACCATTAACTATCCCCGGTAGCTTACTTGCCAATAGATCCAACACCAGTTGCCCCGCAGAAGTCGGTGCGGCATCACCAGGGCCCATCATCCAACCAGGCAAAATCATCACCACATCCATGCGACTGGTGTCCAGAAACTGATAAATTTCGCGTTCTGCCAAAATCTTAGTTTTGAAATAGAGGTTATTTTCAGCGAAGTTGCTATAAGCAGCTGTTTCAGTAGCAGCCTCATTTGGGTGTGTCTGAATCACCCCACTTGATGAGGTGAAAATCGTTCGTGCCACTCCTTGTGCCTCTGCTGCTTGCAAAAGCTCTATTGTGGCATCGACGTTGATGCGCTTCATCTTCTCCCAATGACTACCTGGCTGGTAATACTCCCGGAAAAAGGCTGCCGTGTGGAACACCACATCTACTCCCTTTAATGCTTGAGCAAAGGCAGATACATTCTCGATATCACCTTGAACAAATTGAATTGGGCTGTTTTTGAGGAAGCGTTTAGCCTTATCAATAGACCGAACCAACCCCTTGACTTGCCATCCTTGCGATACTAGCAATTGGCAAAGATTACTACCAAGCAGACCTGTCGCTCCAGTCACAAACGCTGTTTTGCCACTCATGATAGTTATCCCCTGGCGATCGCATTTCTTGTAGATTTAGTCCGAACTTTGCTAATGTGAGCTATTACTCACATCCATATTTGAAAGTATATGAGCAAAAGCTCACATCGTCAATCTCCAGGCAACAAAACAGTCAAGTCACCCGTTTCAGAGGATGGTAATCTGACATCTGATAAAATCCGCCGCAGTCCCTCAGGGGAGCGTGGTCAGCGACGGCGCAATTTAATCCTGGATACTGCCGCCGATTTGCTGGCAGAAGGAGGGGCAGAAGCTATCAACACCAATGCCTTAGCCGATCGAGCGGGTATTTCAGTTGGGTCGGTGTACCAGTATTTTTCTAACAAGGAGACAATTTTAAAAGCCTTGGGGGAGCGATATATGCAGCAATTGGGCAGTAATACGGTGGCTGCTCTACAACAGGATGTGTCCGGTTTAGATTTTGCTGCGATGGTCGATCGCGTGATTGACCCCATGATTGCCTTTGAACGCAAACATCCTGGCTTTAGACATCTCAATGCTGGGCAGGAAGGGGAAGGAACTCTGGTACAAGCGGCTCAACGGGTCGATCGCGAGATACTGGCAACCATCTACGATTTACTGCTACGGGTTTGTCCCGATGTGAATCCCATCCAGGGCTGGCAGATTGCGCGGGTAACGAAAGCTCTCTACAAAGGCATGAGTTATCTTATACAGCAGGAAAAAGAGATTGTGAAGGATGGTGGAGATGTTGGTGGTATGATTGCTGACATGAAACAGATGATGGCAGATTATCTAGAAGACCATTTAGGTTCATCGCCTTTTCGTAAGTAGTGCGATCGCTCCTTTCGGCGTTAATTAATTGAAAATTAAAGGGAATACTAAGCCCAGTAAAAATATTGTGAAGACTGCTGCAATGTTAGTTTTATCTGATAAAATATACGCTCTTGCTGGATATAGAATTTTAGAACAAATCTATTGTGGCAGCAAAACACTAGTTTTTCGGGGCGTTAAAGAACAAAGTCAAACACCTGTTATTATTAAACTGATACGAAATGAGTGTCCTACCTTCAGTGAAATTGCTCAATTCCGTAATCAGTATACAATTACCAAAAATCTCAACTTACCAGGAATAGTTCAACCTCTGTGCTTAGAAAACTATGGCAGTGGCTATGCCTTAATCATGGAGGACTTTGGTGGGATATCGCTCAAAGATTGGGGAAGGTATAACAAATTACAATATGGGGTTACACTAAGAGAATTTTTTCATATTGGCATAGCGATCGCATCTACTTTAGAAGAATTGCATCGCAGTCGCATTATTCATAAAGATATCAAACCCGCCAATATCCTGATTAACCCTAAGACTCTGGAAGTCAAAATTATCGACTTTAGTATTGCCACTCTGCTACCAAGAGAAATCCAATACCTAAAAAATCCTAACGTCTTAGAAGGGACACTAGCTTATATATCACCAGAACAAACAGGCAGGATGAACCGTGGTATTGATTACCGCAGCGATTTCTATTCCTTAGGCGTGACCTTTTTTGAACTCCTGACTGGACAGTTACCCTTCACTAACACTGAACCCATGGAGTTGGTTCACGCTCACATTGCTAAACAACCACCAAGCATACACCAAGTTAATCCTAATTATCCGCAAATTTTGTCTGCAATTGTGAGCAAATTGATGGCCAAAAATGCTGAAGACCGCTATCAGAGTGCCTACGGACTTAAGTATGACTTAGAAACTTGCTATCATCAATGGCAAGAAAGCGGTAATATTGCCATCTTTGAGTTAGCAACTAAAGATATTTCAGACCGTTTTCTCATCCCGGAAAAACTTTATGGTCGTCAACAAGAAGTTGCCACCTTACTAGCAGCCTTTGAGCGAGTAGCTAGAGGTACAACAGAAATGATACTAGTCACTGGGCTTTCTGGCATTGGTAAAACCGCCATAGTCAATGAAGTACATAAACCTATTGCTAGACAGCGCAGTTATTTCATCAAAGGTAAATTTGACCAATTTCAACGTGATATTCCATTGTCAGCATTAGTACAAGCTTTTCAAGATTTGATGGCACAAATACTGGTAGAAACTGATGCTCAAATTCAAGAATGGAAAGACAAAATTCTCTTGGCGTTAGGTGAACAAGCGCAAGTAATTATTGATGTGATTCCTGCCCTAGAACAGATAATTGGCAAACAGCCAGAAATTCCTGAACTATCTGGCAGTGCTGTGCAAAATCGATTTAATTTATTATTCCAAAGATTCATCCAGGTATTCAGCACTAAAGAGCACCCTTTAGTTATTTTTTTGGATGACTTGCAATGGGCAGACTCAGCTTCTTTGAAATTTATTCAACTATTGATGAGTCGAATTAATGAACTTAATAAAAATTCTGAATTAGTTTCATCAGAAACTAAAGAAAACTTATGGAATCCTATATTTGACGGCGATCCTTGGGGAGCCGATCAAGAACCAAAAATTACTCAAACTGAAGGATATTTTTTACTAATTGGTGCATATCGGGACAACGAAGTTTACCAAGGACACCCACTTTATTTAACATTAAAGGAAATTGAAAAAGCAGTAACCAATATTAATCAGATTACCTTAGTACCTCTAAACCAAGATAATTTAAATTGTTTGATTACTGATACCCTTGGTTGCCATAAAGAGATTGCTATTCCTCTGGGGCAAATGGTGTTTGCCAAAACAAAAGGTAATCCCTTTTTTGCAACTCAATTTCTCAAGTCCTTACATCAAGATGGCATCATTAAATTTAACTTTGATGTAGGCTATTGGCAGTATGACTTAGCAGAAATATACGCATTAGCTCTCACCGACGATGTTGTAGGCTTTATGGGACGGCAAATAGAAAAGTTGCCAATAGTGACGCAAGAGGTATTGAAACTGGCTGCCTGCATCGGCAATGAATTTGACTTAAATACTCTGGCGATCGCCCATGAAAAATCTGTATTAGATACAGCATCTGACTTATGGATAGCTATACATGAGGGGATCGTTTTACCTCAGACTGAGCATTATAAATTCTTTCATCATGGTAATAGTTCAACTGAAATTTTCCAAAATTTAAATCCTACAGAATCTTTCAGTAGTAGTTTTCCAATTCCTAAATACAAATTTATACACGATAGAGTACAACAAGCTGCTTATTCTTTAATTTCTGAAAGTGACAGGAAGCAAATTCATTTAAAAATTGGACTATTACTGTTCGATAATATCCCGGTAGACCAACGAGAAGAAAAGATTTTTCAACTTGTTAATCAATTCAATACTGCATTAGAACTGATTGCTCACCAGACTAAGCGTGATGAAATAGCCCAAATGAATTTTATGGCTGGACGTAAAGCTTTAGCATCAACAGCTTATGCAGCAGCAATAAAATATTTGATTGCTGGGATAGAACTCCTCTCATCTGATAGGTGGGAAACACAATATGAACTCACTTTAGCTTTGTATGAAACAGCAGCAGAAGCAGCATACCTAGCTGGCGAATTTGAGCAAATGGAGCAATTAATTGATGTTGTCTTAGCACAAGCTAAAACATTACTAGAAAAAGTAAAAGTCTCAAAAGTCAAAATTCAAGCTTACGGCACACAAGGTAAAGCACTAGAAGCCATCAACATTGCACTACCATTTTTGAAGTTATTAGGAGTAGAATTTCCTGAGAATCCCAGTCAGTCTGATTTTCAGATGGCAATGGCAGAAATCACATCAGATTTAAGTGGGAAATGCATTGAAGATTTAATTAACCTACCAGAAATGACGGCAGCCGAACCACTTGCCGTCATGCGTATCATCACCAGTACAATTTCTGCTGCTTACCAAAGTGTTCCTGGGCTTTTCCCGTTGTTTGTATTTAAGCAAATTAAGTTATCACTTCAGTATGGTAATGCTTCCTTATCTTCCTACGCATACATGAATTACGGAGTTATTCTTTGTTGTGTAATGGAAGATATTGAATCTGGTCACAAATTTGGCAAACTAGCTTTGCTCATGTTGGATAAGTTGAATGCCAAAGAAGTCAAAGCAAAAATTATAAATTCTTTTAATGCAGTTATCCGACATTGGAAGGAACACCCCAGAGAAATATTAACATCTCTACTGGAAGGTTATGCGACTGGACTGGAAACAGGAGATTTAGAGTATGCTGCCTATGCTCTTTACAATTATTCCTGTTGTTCGTATTTCATTGGTAAAGAACTAACTCTATTAAAACAGGAGATGGCAACCTATCATTATGCCATTGGCCAAATCAAACAAGAGAGAACGTTTAACTGGAATGCTATTTATCGGCAAAGTGCCTTAAACTTGCTAGGTTCGGAAGAAAATCCTTGTCGTTTAACTGGTGAAGTCTACGACGAGGAGAAAATGTTGCAGTTTCACCTGAACAGTAAGGATGGAGGTAGTCTTTTTGCTTTATATTTGAGCAAACTATATCTATGTTACTTATTTCAAGATTTTTCTCAAGCAGTGAAAAATGCCACCTTGGCAGAAAAATATTTAGCAACTGTTACAGGACAAATCCAAGTCCCTCTTTTCTATTTTTACGATTCTCTGGCAAGATTGATAATTTATCCTGACACGCCTGATTCTGAACAAAAATACATTCTCGATCGGGTACAAGCTAATCAAGAAAAGATGCAGAAATGGGCGCATCACGCTCCAATGAATTATCTACACAAATTTTATTTGGTAGAGGCTGAACGATATCGCGTTACAGGTCAATATCTCGAAGCAATAGAATCTTACGATCGCGCCATTTCTCTGGCTAAAAAAAATGAGTATCTTAATGAAGAAGCTCTGGCTAATGAACTGACAGCTAGATTTTATCTTGAATGGGGAAAAGAGAAATTTGCTCAAACATATCTTAGCGATGCTTATTATTGCTACGTTCGCTGGGGAGCAACAGTCAAAGTTAATGATTTGGCAAAACGCTATCCCCAATTACTCATGCCAATACTTCAGCAAGAAAAACTTAGCTTAGAATTATCTGAAAAAATCACTGTTCCTAATTCTCAATTTATATCAAACCAAAGTAGTCATCAAACACTCATCAGTTCTAATACAAGCATTTCTGACTCGCTGGATTTAGCAGCTGTAATCGCAGCCTCTCAAGCACTCTCTGGAGAAATTGAGATGGAGCAACTGCTTTCTACATTAATGCAAGTTGTAATTAAAAATGCCGGAGCTTCTAAATCTGCTTTGATTTTGAGTGAGAATAATAACTTAGAATTAAGCGTCACTGCTATCAGTTCTAGTTCAAATTTTGCATCTATCTCTACACAGTTCCCATCAACTTCTCTAGAGTCCAGCAACGATGTTCCCATTACGTTGATGAAATATGTGAAACGCACTGGAGAAGTCTTTGTGGTTGATGATGCTCAGACTGTTGCTTTCTTAGCAGGCGATCGCTACATTATTCGCGAGCAGCCTAAGAGTCTCTTGTGTATTCCAATTATCAATCAAGGTAAATTGTTTGGGATTCTTTATCTAGAAAATAATTTAACTACCGGAGCATTTACAGGCGATCGCGTGGAAGTTCTAAAACTGCTTACCACCCAAGCGGCAATTTCCTTAGAGAATGCCATACTCTATAAGAATTTAGCACAAGCAAATCAACACTTAGAGGAATACAGTCATAGTTTAGAAGCAAAAGTAGAAGCTAGAACACAAGAACTACACAATAAAAATCAACATCTACAACAAGCTCTACAACAACTACAACGCACCCAAACCCAATTAGTTCAAAGCGAAAAAATGTCTTCCTTGGGTCAAATGGTGGCAGGAATCGCTCATGAAATTAATAACCCGATTAACTTTATTCATGGCAATATTGGTCATGCTAGTGAATATACCAAAGATTTACTAGATTTACTTGCCATCTATCAGCAAGAATATGCCAATCCTTCGGATTTAGTTCAGGAAAAATCTACACAAATTGATGTAGATTTCTTAGCTGAAGATTTGCCTAAGGTTCTTGATTCTATGAAAATAGGAAGTTTTCGGATTCGCAATATAGTTTTAGGTTTACGTAACTTCTCCCGCCTGGATGAGTCAGAAATGAAGCCTGTTGATATTCATGAAGGTATTGACAATACCTTGATGATTTTACAGCATCGATTCAAGGAAAAGAGCGATTTTCCGGAAATAGAAGTTATTAAAGAATATGCACATATACCCAAAGTTAGTTGTTATGCTGGTCAACTTAATCAAGTATTTATGAATATTTTGAGTAATGCGATCGATGCTTTGGATGAGCCAAAAGTCAACAACTCTGAACTATTGAATAGACCACAAATTCGCATTTATACTGAACTAGTAGGTTCCAATACCTTGCAGATTGGCATTGCTGATAATGGTTCTGGGATGACCGAAACAGTGAGGAAGAAAATCTTTGACCCATTTTTTACTACTAAACCAGTCGGTAGTGGTACGGGGTTAGGATTATCTATTAGCTATCAGATAGTTGTAGAGAAACACAAAGGTCAGTTAACCTGTAATTCTACTCCTGGAAAAGGAACTGAGTTTGTGATTGAGATACCAATCCAGCAGTAATACCTTTTCACTTTTAGGTTGATACAAATACCTTGTTGGGGACGTACAACTTTTGTCTGTTCCTTACTAAGCTAATCGTCATTCATTTTTCCAGAGTGATTCGCTTGTAGTAAGCGGCTCTATCCCTGGTTTTATGCAACTTAAATGCTCATTAGCTTATACATCTAAATAGTAAGGGTTGAAATATTATTTATAAGTTTCCATCTAGAGAATTTTTTTTAATTCTCTTTATGTCAAGGAAACTTATATTTAACAATATTTTGTAGCATCTTCACCACATTCATCTACTAAATACAATAAACACTTAAAACGCAGGCCAACTACTTGTTCATAGAGGGGGTTTAGTTTACACAAAGGTGGAATACGAAAAAGAGTCCGACCTAGAATTTTCACAGTTCTTTCAAAAGGACAATTTGAGGGAATAATTTTGCACAAGAGTCTGGCAAGATTATAATTATGTATTTCTACAGCCTCAAGCTGATATCGTATCTGGTTTAACAAACTGTTATTCAAACTGGCTTTATTTGATAAGTTCATAAATCAAATCTCCGTCAATAAATATTTGCTCCTTTAAAAATACAACTATATTCAGAGAAAAACATAGTAGAATTACGAAACTATTTTTGCAATTTGGGAAAATCAATTTAAATATCAGTAATCTTGCTTAATCAGCCGTAGAAGTACTCAGTTATGACCGAATGGCACGCTTGTAAAGCTATTTCTTGGGGTGAGGCAGGAGGCAGAGGGCAGGAGGCAGAAGTTATGAAATCTTTGTGCTGCAAAACTTTCGGGTTTTTATTTTCTTTTCCTTCTGCCTCCTGCCTCCTGCCTCCTGCCTTATCTTCGTGCCATTCAGTTATGACCAAGAACTGTTAGGAGCGATAGTCAGTTTATAGCCAATGAGGACAAAAAAGCCAAAAATGTTCGCACAGTTTAAATTTGCGGTTTTTGGTTAAAAATAATCCAGTGGAGATTAAGGGTTATAACAATTTCTACTAATTCATTAAACATAACTGGCTTAACTATGTAAGCATTTACACTTATATCATAGACATTATTGATGTCCGTATACTCCTGAGATGAGGTGAGAACTACGACTGGTAAGCGCTTGAGTTTTGGTTGCTCGCGTAACCACATCAAAACCTCAATTCCAGATCTGCGGGGTAGTTTGAGATCGAGCAAGATTAGTACAGGCAAGGGATAACGGGTGCGATCGCCATAAGGTTCCTGTCCAGACAGATATAATACTGCTGCATCGCCATCATTTACAACCTGAACTGGATTTAAAATGTTAGCCTTGCGGAGCGCTCGTTGCAGCAGAAGCACATCTTTGTGATTATCCTCTACAAGCAGAATAGTTTCTTGCTCTTTACTCATGAAATTTTTGTTCTTAAAGGCAATAGGCAAGAGGATTCTAGAAGATTAAGTGTACCTAGCTTCCCAAAAATCAAATATGAGTCCTATATTATAGGTAAATCTAACCAAAATCGGCTTCCCTCTCCAGGTTGTGATTCTACACCAACTTGCCCATTCATACGTTTGACTCCTTTACGGACAATTGCTAAGCCGATACCGCTGCCAGGATAAACTTCAGAACTGTGTAGACGCTCAAAAACATTAAAAATGCGTTCTTGATATGTTTCCTCAATACCAATGCCATTGTCTTGCACCCATAAGCGAACCAATCCATTACGTTTCTCAGTCCATATCCGTAACTGAGGTTGGACTCCTGGTGCAACAAATTTAATCGCATTGGTTAGCAAATTGGTAATTACTTGAATCAAAATAGTAGGGTTCGCCGTAACTTCAGCTAAAGGTTCTTCAATTTGCACTCTCGTCTGTCGCTGTGTTAATTCTAGTTCTAGCTGTCTAAGTATTTGTGTCATCAATAAAGATAAGTTAACAGCTCGTAATGGCACTTCAGTTCGGCTGAGGCGACTGTATTCAAGCAGATCTTGAACAAGCTTGTCTGCTTACTGTGTACTTGCAATAATACGTTGCAAATAGTTTTGTTGGTTCTCTAAGTCAGATTGCCTATCTTGATTCTCTAGGAGGATTGAACCAAATGCTTGGATAGCGCGTAATGGTTCTCGCAGATCGTGGGAAATTGAATAAGTAAATGCTTCTAAATCTTGATTAGCGACTGCTAAAAGCTGATTTGTCTGTGTTAAATCTCGATTTGCTACTTCTAATTCAGCAGTGCGCTCCCTGACTCGCTCCTCTAAGGTGAGGTTGAGTTGTTGAATTTCAATTTCAGCCTGTTTCCGAAATGTAATATCTTCTATTAAGCCATCTAGTACCTGTTGTCCCTCAACTGTATTTAAAGCTATGCTTAACTCTACCCAGATGAGGCTTCCATTTGCTCGTTGTAATTGAATCTCTTGTTCTTGGTGTTGAGGTGGCGGCAGTTGTTGTAGTACTGAGTAGTATTCAGGGATATTCAATAGATTCATTGCTGAGGCTTGTGATAATGAATCCAGCCCCAATAATTCCAGAAACGCTGGGTTACACTCAATAAAATTTCCATCTAGGTGAGTACGAAATATACCCAATTTTAATTGGTTGAGTAAACCTTGGAGACGAATTTCGAGTAAGGTAGCTCGTTGTTTGATTTGTATTCGTTCTAGTGCAACTCGCACAGCAGAGGGTATGCGAATGTAGCGGTTGGGTGATTTGAGGACATAATCATCTAGCCCAGACTTCATTGCCTCTACCGCAATTTCTTCACTACCTGTATTAGTAAACATAATTACTGGACAGTTAGGATATTGCTGCTTAATGGTATGTAAAACTTCTAGTCCAGTACTCCAGCCCAGTTGATAGTCGGTAATAACTAAATCGAATTCACCGGCTGCTATTGCACTAGCAAAACCAGCAGCTTCGCGAATTTCTTGAGCTTGCAATTGCGGAAATTCTCGCCTCAGTTCTCGCATCACTAAGGCCCGATCGCCTGGATTGTCATCAATTATCAGAATGCGGAGTACTTGCGTCATCAGTATCATTGCTATGAGAAACAGCTTTTGGCAAAGCAATCCAAAAGCGACTACCGGCACCTAATTGCGATTCTACCCCAGTTCGACCGTTCATTCGCTCTACCCCTTTACGGACAATGGCTAAACCAATACCAGTACCTGGATAGATTTCAATGCCATGCAGTCGTTCAAAGACTCGAAAAATGCGCTCTTGATGTTCTGGCGCAATGCCGATGCCGTTGTCTGATACAAATAATTGTATGTAATTATGCTGTTCTTTGGCGTATATTTCTACCTTTGGTTGTATTCCAGGCTGCACAAATTTCATCGCATTACTGAGTAGATTGGTTACTACCTGGACAAGGGTAGAGCGGTGAGCGATCGCTGCGGGTAATGGTTTTGCTATCGTGACTTGGGCTTGCTGTTCCTGTAGTTCTGTACTTACTTGTTTTAAAGCTTCTTTGACAACACTAGTTAAATCAACTTCTTGCATTTGAATTTCGGCACGGCTGAGACGGCTGTATGCCAAGAGATCGGCAATTAGGGTGTCCATTTGTACTGCACCCTCTGTAATATATTCAATGTATTCTTGCCCAACTGAGTCCAGTTTGTCTGTATAGTCCTCTTCCAATGCTTGAGCAAAGCCTTGCATAGTCCGTAATGGTGCCCGTAAATCGTGCGATATCGTGTAAGTGAACGCTTCTAGCTCTTGATTTGTTTCTTGCAACTGTGCGGTGCGCTCAATAACACGCTGTTCCAGTTCATTAGCGTAACTTTGAAGTTGTTCGCGTAGCAGAGATTGTTGGATAGCGATCGCTAACTGAGCGGTGACTTCAGAAGCAATATTGTGGGCTTCGTCATCAAAACCATCAACAACAGTTGTCGACAAGTTAAGTTCGCCAAATAGTATTTCTTTGGCAAACATAGGAAGACAAATACTACAGCGTAATCCTTGAGAACGCAACTGTGCTAATATCGGCGGACAGGACTGTGCTGTTGCCAAATCAGCTATATAGCGAATGTTTTGTAACTCGGTTGTGTTAGCTGCAAAGTCAGTCAATGACATTTGAGTGCCAATTGGCGGTCGTAATTCTCCAGTAGTAGTGCTACCTGCGATAATTTTGCTTGTAGATGTTTCAAAATCAAACACAGCTACAAATGCTTGCTGGTAAGGTAGAATTTGACGCATTTTAGCTAGAGCATTACTAATCAGAGATTCAATCGATTCAGCTCTTAAAATTGCTCTGTCAATATTATTTAAAGCAGCTAGTCGTTGGGCAGCACGTTGAGCCTGTTGTGCCTGCTGTTGGGCATTTTCTGTTTGCTGCTCTGCTGTTATAAGCGCTGTTTGATAAGTTTGAGATACTTGCCGAACTTGTCGCCAAATAAAGTAAGCTAAAAAAATACCAATTACTATTGCTAAAGCAATACTGGTGAGAATAACTTGCATTGTTGTTGCTTGCACCGTTTGAGTACGCTGATTGCGTAGTTGCTCCTCAGTGGCGATAAAATTAGCAATTTCGTTTCGCATTCTGTCCATAATGCGTTTGCGAGCCTCAAAACCTGCGATGGGTTCAACTTCACCGCGTTCTTTACGGGCGATCGCTTGGGAAAATTGACGATTCCAATTTGTCTGCTGGACTCGAATCAGTTTTAAACGTTGAGTCTGTGCAGGATTATCTGAAACTAAGTTGCCTAGTTTATCAAAAGCAGCATTAATTTGAGAATTAGATTGTTGATAAGGCTGAAGAAATTCAGGATTTCCTGTAAGTTGATAACCGCGTACTCCGGTTTCCAAATCGACTAATAGTTTTTGAGTAAGGTGGGCTTGAGCAATTACTTGGTCGGTATGTTCGACCCAGTTCATTACCAAAAGCAGGCGAGTAATTTGCCAAATAGAAATTCCTGACAATGACAACAACAATATAATTGGTAGACCAATAGTGCTGAAGATTTTGCGTTTAAATACAGTTTGAGCAATGTTTAGCATGTTGGCTATTCAGAAAATGTAACGTTTTTTATAAATATAAATTTTAATTTTTGAGTTCAGTCTAGGTAGAAAAAGCTGGTTTTGTTTGAAGATTTACTAACTCACACTTCATGTGAATTAAAAACGCCTCTTATCCCATAAGAGTTTCTAGATTTGCTCCTAATCATTGTTTTGGGACTATCTACCAGGGCAAACGCATCTAAATATTGAAGATTAATGAGCGAGGTAAAACTCACCAACGCTCTCCCACATAAGACTTTCAAAAAATAGGTGTCAATCAAATAATAATAATAATAATAATCGTTTGTGAGGGGCAGAGGTTTATGGCAGGCGACAGCTGCAAAGCTAAAATCGAAAATCGTATTAGTTATAACTAGTGCTTAGCTCAATTAAATTAGTAACTACAGAAACTAACTCTTTCAAGTCAATCGGCTTGTACAAATGACCCTGAAAACCTGCTAACAATGCATAGGTACGGTCTTCTTCATGAACGAATGCTGTCAGAGCAATAGCTGGAATTTCTGGTTGCGTTTGTTGTTTGTTCAGTGTTCTAACTTTCTCCAGTAGGGAGTAGCCGTCTTCACCTGGTAAACAAATATCACAGATCAAAATGTCTGGTTTAAAATATAACATTGCTTCCAAAGCTTCCAGGGCTGAACCAACTGCGATAACTTCTGCTCCCTCTAATTTAAACAAAATAGCAAGTATCTTTCTTGTATCAGGGTCGTCATCGACAATTAGTAACCGTAGTTCTTTTAGAGATATGGATTTTTTGGGCATTATTCTTATTACAATGTAATACTAACACTTGGTATTAAAATGCACGCGTTTCTGGGATGGCATTAATAATGCGCCTACTAAGTTATTAACTTATGGAAAATGCGATCGCCGCATCTACTGAAGGTGAAAACTTATTGCATCCTAAGGACTAGAAAGTGGGGAGTGTGAGGGGAGGTTATAACAAAGCTTCCTATCCTTTGAGGCTTTAACTTAATACCAATGCCATCCTGACCACACTTCCCACCGATCCCAATGCCCAGTTCCTTTGACCGAACTCAAGATGAGTGTGCTAATTACCTAGAACTTTGCTGCTTGTGCTGGCGTAATTGCTCTAGTATATATACTTGTAACTCTTGCCTTTCTCTGTTGCTGGCATTTCGTTGATAAGTTCTTCCTGTTTCTTGAATAAACCGACGTTTCTCGCTTTGAGAAGATTTGAGTTTACCTCCAGATACGTTGAGTTTTTGCTGTAATTCTTCCCATGTCTTTTCGCCAACGCTTTCACCTAGTTTTACCAGTACCTTTGGCAATAATATTTTTGCCTCTCTTTCCAAATCGTCTTCTGTCTCTAGGGCAGCTAAATCTATATTGCTGAAATCGATATTGATTTGAAAGTTACTCATGGCATTGATTGATTTTATTAATAATTATTAGCACAATTGATTCTTGATTGATTGCTGTTGATGCTTAACACCGACCACTGATATTTTTCACAACTCAAATAAAATTGCTATAGTACGATCGCTATATTTATTTATCAAATATTATTCTGATTTTTTAACTATTCAGAATTCTGAGTCCTCAATTCTGAATTCACCAATTCTGAATTCTGACTAAAATGCTATCTTAAAGGCAAGGTCATTTGCTCAAGTTTTGAGGAAAACGCTATGACTACAACGCTCATAGAGACTAATTCTATCGAGTCATTGCTAGGTAAAGAGGCAGAAGACCTGCTTACCTACAAAGCAAAGGTTTCTAAGGATTTATTGCATTTGCCGGGACCGGATTTTGTAGATCGAATTTGGATTAATAGCGATCGCAATCCTCAAGTATTGCGTAATCTTCAGTTACTCTATTCTACTGGTCGCTTGGCAAACACAGGTTATCTGTCTATTCTCCCGGTAGACCAAGGTATCGAACATTCCGCCGCTGCGTCTTTTGCGCCGAATCCGATTTACTTCGATCCAGAAAATATTGTGAAGTTAGCGATCGCCGCAGAATGCAACGCTGTTGCGACTACTTTGGGAGTTTTGGGTATCGTATCACGAAAATATGCCCATAAAATTCCCTTTATTGTCAAAATCAATCACAACGAATTGCTGACCTTCCCCAATCAATTTGACCAGATATTATTTGCTGATGTCGAACAAGCTTGGAATTTAGGGGCGGCCGCGGTTGGTGCAACAATTTATTTTGGTTCAGACCAGTCTACCAGGCAAATTCAAGAAATCAGCCGAGCTTTTAAACGCGCCCATGAATTAGGGATGGCGACCATTCTCTGGTGCTATCTGCGGAACAACGCTTTTAAACAAGATAAAGATTATCACCTTGCAGCCGACCTCACCGGACAAGCAAACCATTTGGGTGTAACCATTGAAGCCGACATCATAAAACAAAAGTTACCCGAATGCAACAATGGTTATGGAGCAGTTGTCAAAGCTACTGGTAAGAGTTATGGCAAAACTGACGAACGAGTTTACACAGAATTGACAACTGACCACCCAATTGATTTGACTCGTTACCAAGTACTCAATTGCTACTCCGGACGTGTGGGGCTGATTAATTCTGGTGGCGCCACCGGCAAAAATGACTTCGCCGAAGCAGTTCGCACCGCCGTCATTAACAAACGCGCTGGTGGTTCCGGATTAATTTCTGGGCGCAAGACATTCCAGCGTCCCTTTGAAGAAGGTGTCAAACTATTTCACGCCATTCAAGATGTTTACTTATCGCCAGATGTGACAATAGCTTAGGAATCAATATTGCTCGCTTTGTGCATTTTTGACTCGTAATTAGGGAAAGGGAAAGAAGAAGGGAAAAGGAGGGATTTGCCCTTTTCCCTTTACCCTTTGCCTTTTTCCCTTAACCGACAAGTATTAGGAAAGAAGCTCTACTTGGCATTAAAACATACGAAACTACAAATAATATGAAATTTCACGAATATCATACCAAGCTATTACCTTATGTTCCACAACCAAAATATGTTGTTTTTACAGATTTTGACGAAACTTATTTGGCTCACCAAAACGAAGAGTGCCATAAAAGCGATCGCAATGAACTAGAAGAGTATTTATTAAACCAAAGCTATGAAAAACAAATTATTTTGGGTTGGGTGACTGGCAGTAGTTTAACTTCAATATTCTCGAAAATAAATAAATATGGTTTAAAAGTCTTACCTAATTTTATTGCCAGTAGTTTGGGTACTGAGCTAACGTATTTCAATCAAAAACAATACGGTGAAAAAGATAAAATATGGCAGAATAATCTCAAAAAAACTGGGTTTTCAGAAAAATTAGTTAACAATTTAGTTAGTATCTTAAAATTAGATGATATTCATTTGACACCGCAACCTCAAATACAAGATTCTTGTTTCTTAAAAAATTACTATTACCATCAACAAAACAAGGAAGTTGATTCACAGGCAATATTGCAGATAAAAAATATAGCTAAAAAGGCTGGTATTTCAGTGAATATTAGCCAATGTAATCCCTTATGTGGAGACCCCGAAAATTGCTATGATGTGGATTTTACACCTTCGGGAACAGGTAAAAAAGATATAGTTAATTTTATTTTAAAACAGACGAATATCAACTATAAAAACTCCATAGCTTTTGGTGAAAGTGGCAATGATATTGAAATGCTTCAAGCAGTTGAACATGGTTATTTAGTAGGAAATGCCACAAGCGAAGCTAAAAAATTACATTCTCGAATAGAAGAGAATGAGTACACTAAAGGAATATTATCTGTATTAAAAACACTCATCCAATAAATCGAGCTAGTGGTCTGTGTCATTAATTTTGGGATTACCAAGAAATAAATTATCAAATATTGTGGGGTGGACATCTTGTCCGCCCTTGCTTATGGGCGGGCGAGATGCCATTGGTGTCAAGTGAAAGCAGATGCCGAGATGTCAAGCGACCTTGCGGCGCAGCAACATCAGCGGATAAATCATTAGACTTCTTGCAGAAGTGGGGAAAAGGGTAAGGGGTAAAGGGGAAAGGGCTAATAAAAACCCTTTTCCCTTTAACCTTTTCCCTTTCCCCCCTCTTGCAAAAGTTACTTTTGCAAGAGGTCTACTGCTTGAAGAAGGCAGAAGGCAGCTATGCTGAGGGCAGAAGGAACAAGTCAGAAGGGGATTCAGACCCCTCCTGACTTGGAGCCACTGAAGTCTTGTTATTTTTCTTAACTTGACACCAATGGCAAGATGCCCTCCCCACAAGATATTGAGAAAATTTTAATATGCTACTTTGTTTCTTTAGCCCTTCTTCTTGGTACGCCTCCGTTGGAGACTGACGTTAAAAATTAATATCAATTAGCTTATAAGCGGGAAATTTAGAGCAAAAATATACTTTAATTAATCCATCATTTCAGTAGATACCTCTATTGTTGCGGCTTATGTCATCGCCCCTTGAGCGCCCGCTAAAAATTGAAATCAGACTTCCATCTTCCCATCCTCACTTATTAGAAGGACTTGATATATGGGTGCGCTTGGGTTTGATATCCGATTCCCAAGTCAGGCAGCTATGCCGAGAATTTCTCGTTTGTAAGGTGGTGTTACAACCTCAGGTTCAAGTTGAAACTAAAGTAACATTTGCAACTTCTGATCCTGTGGAACAGTTGTCTGTAGCAGCTTTACAAGCTAGTAGCCCTAGAAAACTGCCAGAAACACCAGCTCAACCCAACTTTATTAGCACAATGTTGCAGTCACTAGGGGCAGAATTGAGTGTCCGTTGGCTGCTTTTTCTAGGAGTATTTTTAGTAGTGGTGTCCTCTGGGGTACTGGCTGCTAGTCAATGGGAGAAATTTCCTGCTTCTGGACAGTATGGAGTTTTATTTGCTTACACTTTGAGTTTCTGGGGGTTAAGCTTTTGGGCGACTAGGCAAAACAATTTGAGATTGACGGCTCAGACATTATTGATTGTCACTCTGTTGTTAGTGCCAGTGAACTTTTGGGCTATGGATAGCTTTGGGTTATGGCAAAATCCTTTGAATTGGATTGTAGTTGCGATCGCCTGCCCTACCCTAACTGCTATTACTGTTTTAATCTCCAAAAATCGTACTGTTTTTACCAATTTACATACCGCTAAATTACCTATATTAAATATTCTGGGGCTGAGTTATCTGCATTGGGGTTGGCAATTAAAGGGATTTCCCTTAATTGCTGTTTATCTGGCAACGATCGCCACAACTATCATTACCGTCCTGGATAATCGTTATTTATATGTAGAAAATGCAAGCGATCGCCATAAGTTAAGTATTAGTTTACGCACTACAGTAATTATTTATGCTTTAGTCATCCTGCTAGTGCGGGCGATTTTTATTGCTGGGGTAAATGTCACGCAATTGGGTTTAGCTATTGGTATTTGCGGCTGGTTGGTAACTTGGTTAGCACAGCAGGGAGGGGAGAGGGCAGGGGGAGATGAGGAAGTAACAGTAATATCCCCCTCATCTCCCCTATTGTGGGAAAGACTTGGTGCAATTTTACTCTTGCTGGGTTGGCTGGTATCAGTAATTAATTATCCCTGGCAAGCGATCGCTGTGAGTGGTTTGGGTTTGTGGTTTGTGGGAAATCGCTTGCAACGCTACAGTTTAAAAATTGACTTAGCGGCAGTTTTTGTTATTGGTTTACAGACAATTTGGCTGGCTTGGCGATTAGTACCCGATCGCTTACAGGAATTAGCGATCGCTACTGCCACCCAACTGACAAATTCTCAAAAGGAACCTTGGGCGTTGCTGGGTGTAGTTTTATTTCCCTACGTAATTTTGATGGTGGCACTCACAGATAATTTGCATCGCGCCCAAAAGCGAGAATTGGCTAAGTTTGGCGAACTACTGACTTTATTATTAGGAACTTTTCTGACAACCGTCGCCCTAGTCAATCCCACGTTGCGATCGCTAAATCTGCTATTTTCCACCATCACCCTCGCCTTTGTCACCAAACGCCGCCCTGCCCCATCACCTCCCCTGGTATACCTAACTCACATCATCGGCGTACTGACGTTTTGTTCTTGCATTCATTGGTTATTCCCAGCACTCAGTAGAGAAGCCTGGGCAAGCATTTTATTGGCTTTGATGGTTGCAGAATGGAGATTTAGCCTGGGAAATGGAATATGGCGACGTAGTGCATGGGACATCGGTTTAGGATTAGCCGCCGTTAGTTTTTTGCTCTTGTGGATGAATGCAGAATCATCTTGGTATGGTATGGCTGATAGTAGAGCTAATTGGGGAGTTATTTGGCTAGTTACGCCCATAGCTCTCACGGGTGTTGCCAGTGCCACAAGGATAGAGAATCGGACTATTACCTGTTACTTAAGTATCTTGGCTGTGGGAATTGTTCAGTTACTTACTTTACAGCTACCAGGAACCAGATTAATCAGTTTGGCTGTGGCTGCGGGGTTAATGTTGGTAAATACGCGCTATTTACGTAACCAAATATCTGCGGTAATCACAGAAGGATTCGTTCTAAGTTTTATTGGAGTGGTGCTGTGGACGGGTGTACCTGGTTTGCCTCGTCTGGCGGTGGCTGGTTGGTTTGTTGTGGGAGCGATCGCCACTTTAAGTTTATGGTTAATCCGGACAGCACTCAGGCAACGCGGTAACGAATTAGCCCTTGTCTATGCAGCCGCTAGCGATAAATGGGCGATCGCTTTGTGTGGTTATGAGTTGTTTGGTTTGACGCTGCACTCAGTCCTGATTTATCGAGGAGTGACTAGTTCCGGATTTTTGTACTTAATTGCCACTAGTATCACTTTGGCAGGCATTGTCTATCGCAGTTGGCGACAACCAACAAATTGGGCATTTTATGGCATTGGTTGGTGTTTGGAATTGTTGACAGCCCAGGCATTAGGGTTTGGGGAGCCATCGATTATTAGGATGGCGATCGCAAATATCGCCTTGGGTTTACTGGCTCAGTTTGTAGGAGAGTGGTGGCGAAGACGACATCAATTACAAAGGCTACCTAGCAGCTTTCACATTCTGCCATTAATTTATGGTGTATTCAGTGTATTCCTGCGTGTAAACACCTTCACAGATTGGACGGGTTTGTGTTCCTTGGGTGTAGCTTTAATTATCATTGGTGTGGGACGACGCCGGGAAGACTTTAAACCCTTGCTGTATTTAGGAATTATTGGCGTATCAATTTCTGCCTACGAACTTTTGTTTTATCAAATGTTACAAGCTTCAGGAGGAGCATTAGGCGATGGATTGATTGCCATGTCTGCCCTTGGTGCCAGTATCATGTATGCCTATCGCATCCTCTCCCCTTGGCTAATGGGCTACTTACGCTTAACTCCCCAAGAACTCAAAGGCATAGCCGATATTCACTGGGCTTGGAGTAGCTGCTTATTAATGGCTGCCATTGCAGTTCCCATTGGAGTTAACCGTTTGGTGGGATTGGGAACTGGGGTATTTTTGGTTCGGTATGCGATTTTTCAGGGAAAGCGATCGCCCGAACAATCCGCGTCTTCAGCCTGGGGTATGACAACAGATGAAATTTGGGTTTATCTGGGTTTATTAGAGGCGGGTGTCATCAGTCTTTTATTGCTGGAAATGCCAATAGGGCGTTTATTTACTACACAATTACTTCCCTGGAATGCTGCGATCGCCTCTGTAGCCGCCTATTTTCTGTATATCCTACCTTGGGAAAATTGGGGCTGGTCTAAAAGGCCTTGGCAACAAGCTGCATACGTTTTACCACTAATAATTTTATGGCAAACTAGACTGCAAGTTTACCCGATCGCTTTACTACTCACCGCTGGATATTACATCTTTTTAGCAAAAGTGGGTGAAAACATCCGTTTTACCTATATTAGTGTAGCGTTGGTTGATTGGGCGCTGTACCGTTGGTTGTATAGTTTGTATCTGCGCGAAGCTTTGTGGTACGTAACACCATTTGGGTTATCACTACTTTATATTGCTCAAGTAGATACACAACTGAAACTACCAGAATCTAAAATAGTTCGTCATAGCCTGCGGTTGCTAGGTAGTGGTTTAATTTGTGGCTGGGCAATTTTATTTCATCAAGACACGCCTTGGATACCGGGAATTTTTAGCCTTATTGCCATTTTCGCCGGATTAGCTTTGCGAGTGCGGGCTTTTCTCTACATTGGTACAGCTACTTTTGTAATTACTACTATCTATCAATCGGTAATCTTCAGCTTGCAGTACTCATTTTTAAAATGGGTTGTTGGCTTGTTTCTCGGTATTTTACTGATTTATATCGCCGCCAACTTTGAAACCCGCCGCGCTCAAATAACTTCCCTAATTCGTAACACCATTGATGAATTGCGATCGTGGCAATAGCGGTTTGTAATTGCGTACTCTATCGCTACGGACTTGTGTTGTCAACCAACGGACTTGTGTTGTCAACCAACGGACTTGTGTTGTCAACCAACGGACTTGTGTT
>NZ_CAWUDO010000016.1:0-110481 GCF_963920935.1 Nostoc sp. CCY 9925
TTGAGCAACTTTACTTTCCGTTACATACTTTGGTTTTTTTGCGCCATTCTACTTATACTTCCTTGACAAAGGTGTAATTTCCATTACCTTGAGCATATACAAGTGAGTATCCAAATTGCAGGATACTGGTTACAGACTCTTTTATTCTGTCCCTATAGTTTGTATCTAAAGGGTTGAAGCATTCGTCGTATTCAACACATAGTATTTTAATATCCAATTTGTCTTCAATAATGGAGTTTACAACCTTATACTCGGCTCCCTCGATGTCTAGTTTTAGTAAGTCGAGATGAGTGTGTCCGTTCTTGTGCATAACGTTTGCAAGTCTATCTACCTGAGCTTCAAAAAACTCTTCAGTTTTTTGTAAATTCTAAGACAGAGTGTGATATGTGCGCTGAATTTTTTGGTGCGTAAAACCTTAATTTTTCCTCTTGATTCCACAGCCCAATATCAGAGAAATGATACTTCTGATAATCGGCGGCATGTTTTCTAACGTGCTTAATTGCACGAGGAGTAAGATCAAAAGCGTAGACGTGGCAGTTAAATTCTTCTATCAACCCCAAGTCAAACGTAATGTCTTCCCCACAACCAACGCAATAGCATGTAGAATCTGCATTCAGTAAGTCTTTGGGAACTACCCAGCCGCCATAATCTGTACCAATATGTAATAAATCGTTGCGCGATACGACTTTTGTACCAGTTACTTCATCTATGTTTAATAGTTGAAATACGCGGCGAAATACTTTGTGAAATGCCCTAGAAACAAGTTGTGTTTTCACGTTATTCCGGTTTCATATTTAACTCATATTAACCCGATATTAAGATACTCGTAAGTAACAATAAGAGTTACTTACCGAATATAAAATCTATCTTTGGGTATATTATTAGTTGTTTAGGACGCCAGAATGCACTAATTTGAGTAGCAATTAAAACAGCTATTCCCTTATAAAGTGAATGGTTGGAAGCATTTTGGTGTGATAGTTGCGAGGAAACAAAGTGGGATTATGTCAAGAAATATAATCGCAGCTATGAATTGGCGATCGCACCCTCACAACGCAATAAGCAAGTGGCATAATTCACCCTCAAGGAAACTCTTCTGTAGCAGAGTTTACTCGCAGGCAAGGCCGCAATGCACAATTTTGATACCGCTTATCGGTGTGCCTAACAGCCTCCCTAGACACAATTATTCTTTACAAATCTTAATATAATTTTATATCTTTAGAACGAGACTAGTGTTAATTTACTTAAGTGAGAGGAAGAAATATTTTATATTTCTTAAGTATTTACCGTAGTCGGCCTCTTTGTATGAAAATCAATCGACTAGTAGCGGCGATTGCTAGTTCCCACTGAGCCACGAGCCAGAGACCATACCAAAGGAGGCGCAACACCATACTTCATGATGCTGGTTGTTGGTATATTCTCTCTGTGGGTAGTGGCTACTGAAAAATTGTTCTAAAATTTGGGAGGTATCAAAGCCCTGAACATATTTTTACGAGTGGCAACCCAGTTTTCCATCATTCTTCATATGTTGACAAAAAGTTAGTTTATTCATTGAGAAATTGTTTATCGTCCGAACATATCAAGAATGGTTGTCAATCTTTAATCTCCAGTACCTAGTCATGAATTGTAATTACTTAAGTAAAAGTTGCTCCTTAGATCCTCGACTTATTTAATAAGTCGAGGATCTAAATCCAGTTGAAGTAAGTTGATTTCGTCGCTAGGACATCATCGACTAAATCAACTTGCTATTTAGAATAGGTAAAAAGCTGGGAGTATTAAGTATTATCTCTTTTGAGTTTTACCTCTTTGTAATAGTGCCTTTTCCCAAAAATCTGAAAATATTAAGTAAGGAATTTCTGAAAAATGGACACCTCAATGATTCTGATTAATCTCTATTTACCCTATCTATAATTATGGTTAAGTCTTAGGATATAAATTTATTTTTTTTTTAGTAGATAAAAAAAGAAAATAAAATAGTTATGCTAGGCTAATTAAGAATTAATCAAAATTTTTGAGTGTAATTAAATAACTGATGTTTGATTTAGGAGTTGGGCTTCGATGATTTATATCTCAGTCCCTCCAGTGGAACCTTATTAATGGTGTGCCTACCAATAAGTGAGGTCTAATTGCAGAATAAGTGTAACCAAAGTAACCAAAATCGGAAACGTTCAAAGCGACGGGCTATTTACTGTCCAATTCATGGATGCTATTTGGATAGTGTGAGTCAAAAGTATAAATTATATGCTGATCGAGCCGGACAACTCCAACAAAGGGGGATAGGACGACAGAATGCACTAATTTTAGTGGCAACTAAAACAGCTATTCCTTTAGAAGGAGAATGGTTGGAAGAATTTTGGTGCAATCTCTGTCAGCAAACAAAGTGGTATCACGTCAAGAAATGCGATCGCACTTATGAAGTGGCGATCGCACCCTCAGAACTTTGGCAGCAAGCAAGTGGCGTAATTCACCCCGAAGGCAACCCTTCTGTAGGAGAGTTTACTAAAAGACAAGCCAGAATAGCCGGCTCTAGCAGCACCAAGGATTTTCGGTAAACACTTTAAAATAATTGCAGCCTCCTATAGACCAATAAAATCAATATCTTGCGATTATGGAAACTAAACCAAACTCTGAAGAGATAGATTTTCAAAAATATCTACTCGTTTTACAACGACGTTGGCTTCCTACAGTCGGAATTTGGGCAATAGTCACTGTCGGTGCAACCTTATTTGCACTCTCATTAAAACCATCATATAAAGCAAATGGAAGTTTGTTGATTAGGACAAATGAAACCTCCTCACTAACTGGTCTAGGAGAAGCTATAGGCAGACTAGAGTCTTTAACTTCTACAAATAATCCTTTAGAAACTCAGGCAAAGATCGTGACATCTGTTCCAGTTCTTCAGGAAACTATTAGAACCCTTGACCTGAAAGACAAACAAGGTGAACCTTTGAAAATTCAGGACTTTCTGCGAAACCTGAAGATAGAAAATGCCAAAGGGACTGAGATTTTACAAGTTTCCTATACAGATAAAGATCCATTTTTAGCTGCCGAAGTTGTCAACCAACTCATGCAAGTTTATATCAGGAATAACATAGAAGCTAATCGGGCTGAGGCAGCTTCAGCCCGGAAGTTTATCGGGCAAGAAATACCTGCTACTGAAGCATCTGTAAGAGAAGCAGAGTCGAACCTGCGTAAATTTAAAGAGGAAAATAAAATAATTGCTCTGGAAACAGAGGCATCCATAGCAGTCCAAACTATTGCCAGCTTAGAACAGCAAATTTCTCAAGCCCAAGCTCAATTTGTTAATGTCAATGCTCGGGTACAAAAGTTGCAAAATCAGGCAACCATTGATTCAGAGCAATCTGTGAGTTTTGCCTCCTTGAGTCAAATACCTGGGATTCAACAAGTGTTGACTCAACTTCAAGAAGCACAAAACCAGTTGACAGTTGAGCAAACTCGTTTGCAGCCAACTCACCCTACCATCATCAACTTGCAAGAAAAAATAACTGGTCTCAACAACTTACTACAAAATCGCATCAACCGAAGCATAGGTGGTAATCAGCAAATTTCTGCAAGAAATTTACAAATTGGAGAACTACGTCAAAGTCTGATTGAAGATTTTGCTCGCACTGAGACAGAACGGGCTGGTTTAGCCGAACAAATTGCTACACTTTCTGATAAGTGGTACGCATACAAACAACGAGCAAATGTTTTACCCAAGCTGGAACAGACCCAGCGCCAACTCGAGCGCAAGCTGAAAGCGGCTCAAACAACTTACGAAGTACTTTTGACAAAACTCCAAGAAGTCCAGGTAGCAGAAAACCAAAATATTGGCAATGCTCGCATCATCTCCTCTGCCTTAGTACCAGATGACCCTACTGGTCCTCGTAAAGCCCTATTTATATTGGGAGGTGGAGTTATAGGTCTTATGCTTGGCATTATTACTGCGTTCACTTTAGATCTAATTGATAGCTCTGTGAAAACAGTCAAAGAAGCTAGGCAATTATTCCAATACACCTTACTAGGGGTGATTCCTTCAGTAGGTAGGAATCTTAAAAAGAGTTCTGTAGAGCAACAGATCCCCAGAATAATTGGCAGAGAGATTCCCCAGTATCCTGTTGGTGATGCATACCAAATGCTGCAAGCCAACTTACAGTTTCTAAATTCCGATAAAAAGCTAAAAGCGATCGTAGTTACTAGTTCTGTATCCAAAGAAGGCAAGTCTGAAGTAGCTGCAAATTTAGCTGTGACAATGGCTCAGTCAGGACAACGAGTATTACTAGTGGATGCCAATATGCGCCATCCAATGCAGCATCATATCTGGGAAATGACAAATGCAGTTGGGCTATCCAATGTCATGATTGACCAAGTTCCCCTCAGTGTAACTGTACACAAAGTAATGCCAAACCTTGACGTTCTACCTTCTGGAGTTGTACCTCCTAACCCAGCAGTACTTTTAGATTCCCAGAGGATGGCTAAACTAGTCGGTTATTTTACACAGAAGTACGATTTCGTAATTTTCGATACCCCTTCCCTTGCAGGAATGCTAGATGCTGCGGTTTTAAGTAAGTTAGTTGACGGTATCTTGTTGGTGGTTCGCCCTGGAGTGATTAACTATGATACCGCCAATGCAGCTAAAGAGTTTCTCAGACAGTCAGGGCAACAAGTTTTAGGGATGGTGATTAACGGCGTGAATATCAAACGAGAAACTGACAGCTACTTCTACTACTCCAGAGAATCAACTGAGTCGAATTTGTCATCGAACAAGACAAAAAAGAAGCAAGCTGTTTGAGTTAGCCATGCTAATCACAGGAAAATCCCACAACCAAACATTAAAAAGGTTTTCTCCTAACTTCCTAGTCCATATTTTCAAGCTAGAGATGTCAAAATCACAAGTATTTGTAAGTTTGATAACTGATATTCACCCCGAAAGTTGGAAATTTAGAGTCAAAAACATTCTGAAAAAATTCATCCCGGCACACGTTAGATACAAGCTATATCATCAACGATGGCGTCTGACGTTCATGCCAAAACTTTTATTAAATTACGCTTATGATTGTGGGCGATTTGTCAAAAACTCGTCAGTCAGTGTGAGACACCCTTCAAGCAATTTGAAAGTTGAAACAAAAACCCAATTCCAAGCTCGAATTACAATTGACTACCATAGCCTTGAAAAAGGATTAGCAATGAAAGAGCCAAGAGTTGGTTTTGGACGGGAAACTATTCAAAGACTATTATCTAACTTGTCTGCCTATCAACAAAAATACGGTTTTGATGAAACTGTACAAATCACACTCAATGCTCTCTTAGCTTACTATTCCTTTAACTTGGAACATGGCTTCAAAGACGAGCACCTTTATGAGTCAATACTCAAGTTGAAAGAAGCAATTCCTATTTACAGCAATAGTACAGGTGAAGGAGGTATTTTTAAGGTAACCAAGAAGTCAATTCTTGAGGATGCTCATATAGATCTTCGAGGTTTCTTTCAATCAAGATACAGTATCCGACACTTCGCACCCGTTGAGGTAAATATGTGCTTGATTGAACAAGCAGTTGCTATGGCTCAAAAAACTCCATCAGTTTGCAATAGACAGTCATCGAAGGTGTATGTATTTAGTAGTGATGAAGATAAACAAAAAGTTCTGAGCTATCAGAGTGGTAACCGGGGTTTTGGTGACCAAGCTAGTAAAGTTTTAATTGTTGTATCTGACCTAGAAAACTTTACCTTAATTGGAGAGCGAAATCAGTGCTGGATTGATGGGGGTATGTATGCTATGTCTCTCGTTTATGCCCTGCATTCTCTAGGTTTGGGAACGTGTTGTTTGAATTGGAGTGTTGAACGCTCGGTTGATAAGGCACTCAAAAAAGCCACAAACATTAAAGATTCAGAGTCTATCATTATGATGATTGCAGTTGGTCATCTGCCTGAAGAATTGAGAGTAACTCAATCTCCTCGCAAGCCAGTTCAAGAGGTATTGGTTATTAAGTAGTTTTTGTGGATTAACCTTTTGCACAGTTGATTTTGTATTGTAATATTATCCCTCTTTCATATCTCTCATGATAGACTTATTTTGCAAATTGAGCGTCATACAAAAATGTGCTGCTCAATTCTCTAGGTGATTCCTTATTACCCTAGAAGTAGAGTAGGTACGAATTTACTTTTGACATGACAAATTGTTAATTTCTTCAAACATATTATTAACCATGAAAACTCCAGTCGCTCTATTCATATTTAATCGCCCAGATAACACAGAAAAAGTATTTCAAGCTATTCGTCAAGCAAAACCACCTCAATTATTGGTCATTGCTGATGGCTATCGTAAAGACAAAGTTGGTGAATTAGAAAAATGTGAAGCAACTCGTGCGGTTATTGAACAGGTTGATTGGAATTGTGAAGTACTAAAAAATTACTCAGATGTTAACTTGGGTTGTGGTAAGCGTCTGGCAACAGGAATTAATTGGGTGTTTGAACAGGTAAATGAAGCAATTTTTTTGGAAGATGATTGTTTGCCTCAACCGACATTTTTTAAATTTTGCGAAACTATGTTGGAAATGTATAGCCATGATGAGAGGATTATGACAATCGCTGGTTGCAATCCTTTAATAGAGTGGAAATCAGACATTCAAAGCTATCACTTTGCTTACTATGGTGGAGTTTGGGGTTGGGCTTCATGGAAAAGAGCTTGGAAATACTTTGACTATGAAATTAAATTCTGGTCAGATAGAGAAGTAAGACAGCGTATAGGTGGTATTCTGGCAAACAACCAACAATTTAAAACTTACGACTTGATATTTTCTGAAACCTTTAAAAATCCAGAGATGTACAATGCATGGAGTTACCAATGGTTCTGCTGTCGGTTATCCCAGTCAGGGTTAGTGATTGTTCCCGCAGTAAATTTAATTTCTAATATTGGTTTTGATAATGATGCAACTCATACTACACAAGCTAATTCAGGCTTAGCTAAGATGACAACTATGCCACTCAAGTTTCCTTTAAAGATTAATCATTATGCTGTAGTTGATCGAGATTATGATAAAACTTTTTATGAAAAATATTTAAAATTAAGTTATTTCTCTATTTTGAAGAAAAAAATTAAATCTTACTTGCTAAACAAGTAAGATTTTAATCAAGGGTGCGACTTGTAAAAAAAAAAATCATAGTTCTTTATCATTGTCAATACAAATTATGTGTCTAAAAATCGGAATAATCACTTACCATTTTACAATTAACTATGGAGCAACATTGCAAGCTTATGCTTTATCTCGTTTTTTAGAAAATAACGGATATGATGTAGAGATTATTGATTACAGATCTAAATCAATTAGATTAGAACAAAGGAAATATTTATATCCTAAACGTTCTTGGTTCAATCCAAATCTGCTTCTAAAAAGTAGAAAAAAGGTTGTAAATATGAATAACTTTTTGGATAAAAATCTGAAAATTAGTCCAAAAAAGTTTTATGAAAAAAATACTTTAAATGAATATAAACATTTATATGATGTTGTGATTTGTGGCAGTGACGAAATATGGAACGTAAATAGCCCAAGAGGGTTAGATACGCCTTATTTTCTAGATTTCCTAAATGGAAAAGATACTCGTAAAGTAAGTTATGCTCCAAGTTTTGGGTCTACAACCAATCTGGGTTTAAATAAAGAAAAAATACATAATTTACTCAAAGATTTTTATTCCGTTTCTGTAAGAGATAATAATAGCTTGTCCCTAATTAATCAAGGTGGGTTTGATTTTCATATTAAAAAAGTTGTTGATCCAACATTTTTAATAGATTACGAAGATATTATTAAAGTTTCTGATGTTGAAAGCAAATACATACTAGTGTATGGATTGCTAGACCAAAAAGAGGCTGAATATGTAAAAGCATTAGCAGAGAAAGAAGGATTAGATATTATTGCAATAGGCGCGCCACAAATTCATTTAAAACCATTTCTTAAGCTAGATTTATTTGATATTGCACCAGACGATTGGCTTGGTTATTTTTATAATGCCTCATTTGTCGTAACAAATTTTTTTCATGGATTAGTATTTGCCATTATTTTTAATAAACCTTTTATTATTTTCAGTCATCCACAAAAAACGGTTAAAGTTAGAGATATATTAACTCCTTTAGGTTTAGAAAGTAGATTATTAAATTTAAATGAAATAAATAATAAAAAAACATTTTTAACTGATGATGACTTGTTATCACCACTCTTAACAGAGCAGCAAAGAAATGATTTAAATCAACAAATTCAAATTTCAAAAGATTATTTATTGCGTGAAGCTCTCAAATAGAGGAAATTTATCAAGACTAGGTTGTAACAAAATTATGTACCTCCGAGATTTGAGTTAGCAAAAACTAGGGCAATTAAAGTTTGATGTTAGATAAATTCAAAATTCACAAGCTATCGCTCCTAAAATCTCGCACTGGTCTGCGTGCAATTGTTACAAATACAGGTTGGTTGTTTGTTGATCGCATTCTTCGTATGGGTGTAGGTCTTATTGTGGGGGTTTGGGTAGCACGATACTTGGGAGTCCAGCAGTATGGTCTTTTTAACTACGTAGCTGCCTTTGTTGCCCTATTCAGTCCGTTTGCCACCTTAGGATTAGATAGGGTAGTAGTCCGTGATATTGTGCGTAGTAGATCGAGCAAAGACCAAATTATAGGTACAACTTTCTGGCTCAAATTGTTTGGGGGAGTGAGTTCTCTGTTGTTAGCAGTTGGTGTTATATATGTGTTACGCCCAAATGAAAAGATGACTGTCTGGCTAGTAGCAATTTTGGCAAGCGCAGGAATTTTTCAGGCTGTAGATACGATTGATTTTTGGTTTCAGTCTCAACTGCTATCAAAGTACACAGTAGTTGCTAAAAATACTGCTTTTATCATCGCTACTCTAGTTAAAATAGCTCTTATCAATATCCAAGCGCCATTGATTGCTTTTGCCTGGGTGACATTAGCAGAATTTAGCTTGGGTGCAGTAGGTTTGGCAATTGCCTACAGAGTCAATGGCTACTCTGTGCAGTTGTGGCGTTGGAATTTTTCAGTGGCTAAGGCTCTGTTAAAAGATAGTTGGCCTCTGATTCTTTCTAGTATGAGTATCATAATTTACATGAAAATTGACCAAATTATGCTAGGAGAAATGATTGGCAATACTGCTGTGGGTATTTACTCGGCTGCGTCACGTATTTCAGAAGTTTGGTATTTTATCCCCACAGCGATCGTCTCTTCGGTGTCTCCAACAATTTATGCTGCCAAACAAACTAGTGAAGCACTTTATTATCAGCGGATCAAACAATTACTGCGTCTGATGGTGGTGATTTCTCTGCTGATCGCTCTACCAATGTCATTTCTATCCGGATCAATAATTACGATGCTTTTTGGTAATGGCTATCTAGCAGCGGGACAAGTGCTAGCAATTCATATCTGGGCTTCCTTATTTGTCTTCATGGGGGTAGCGACGTCACCCTGGTTCATTGGTGAAGGTTTGACTCATCTTTCCCTAAACAGAACTTTACTAGGGGCAATTATGAATATATGGTTAAATTTTTTACTGATTCCTAAGTATGGTGGAGTTGGAGCTGCTATAGCAACTGTAATCTCTCAATCATTTGCTACTTTTTTCAGCCATGCCTTTCATCCAAAAACACGAAAAATATTTCAGATGCAAATCAAATCATTGTTACCTTTTTAACAATCTTTCCATTTCATATAATTCATGTCTGGATGAACACTTCTCTTAAGGTTGCCGCCGAGGCAGAGAGTTTTAAATTATAAGTAATTAGCCGGACTTGATATCACTCAAAAATTTGCCATCATTTCATAATTAGTATTGGTTGTAGGATTTTATGATCTATAAAAAAACCAAAGAAAACATTTTAGTTATTATAATATATACTTATAGGTTTTTGTTTCTCAGAAAATCATTATTCAAATTAAATAAGCTAATTTTTATTCTGAGCTTGAGGGGTATGGGAATTCTTAATCATGAAAATGATAGATTAAGCGGTGAAGATTTTTTTATAAAAAAAATAGCAAAACTTTTGCATAATTCAGTAGTAGTAGATGTGGGAGCCAATATTGGCAATTACTCTAACAAAATTAAAATTTTATCACCAAGTACAAATATTTATGCATTTGAACCTCATCCCAATACCTTTAAAGAGCTTGAAGTTCAAGCTAATCAAAATCATTATGTAGCGTTGAATGCAGCTTGTAGTGATGTAGCAGGTAGCTTACAACTCTATGACTATCAAAATAAAACTTCTACTTCTCATGCTTCTCTCTATAAAGATGTCATCGATAAGATCCACAAAGGAGTTTCACAAAGTTGGCATGTAAACGTAACTACAATAGATGAATTAGTGAAAACTTCTAAAATTGGTCATATTAGGCTACTAAAAATAGACACAGAGGGCAATGAGCTTAAGGTCTTATTGGGAGCAAAAGAAAGTCTTGCGGAAGGATTAATTGATATCATCCAACTTGAATTTAATGAAATGAATGTTGTAAGTAGAGTTTTCTTTAGAGATATTTATGAAACATTAAACAACTATTTACTTTATCGATTATTACCGGATGGATTAGTTTTTTTAGGTGAATATTACTCATTGAATTTGGAAATATTTGCCTATCAGAATATTGTTGCTATTAGAAAAGGATTTGTTAATGAAGTTAAATATTCCCTAAATATTTAAACTTAACAATACTAGATTATGGGCATAAAAAATATTAGCTGAGAAACAACAATGTTTAACCAAGTCATCGAAAAAGTCTATGACCACCGTAATTCTAATTCATGGTCAGCAAAATTGAGAAAAAAACGGCTGAGTTTTTTTTCTTCCCTCATGGCTTTGATACCAACAACACAAAGTTCAGTCAAAATACTTGACGTAGGAGGAGTCCCAGAGTTTTGGCAAAATTCGGCATTTTTTGAACAAACTCCTGTAAATGTAGAAATTTATGTAGTCAATATAAATCCTTTTTATGAAAAGCATGGTACAAGTAATCAGAAAATTAAAATTATGACTAGTGATGCCAGGAATCTAAAACACTTTAAAGACAAAGAATTTGACATTGTTTTTTCAAATTCTGTCATTGAACATGTAGGAGATTATAGCGATCAACGTCAAATGGCTAATGAAGTAATGCGAGTTGGACAAAGGTATTTTATTCAAACACCTAATCTTTACTTTCCGATTGAGCCTCATTTCATTTTTCCCTTCTTTCAATTTCTTCCAATAGGGCTTAGAGTTGAGTTATTGACTCGCTTTGATCTCGGATGGTTGAAAAAACAACCAGATAAGCAAAAAGCCAGAGTTGAAGTTGAATCTATTAGATTATTGAGCAAAAAACAGTTTACTAATCTTTTCCCTGGTGCAAATTATTATGAAGAGAAAATCTTTGGTTTAACTAAATCTTTGATTGTTTATGACGGATGGTAAAACTTGTTTATTCATATTTCAATAAATCTTACACTAGTCAAACACTGTGACGGAAACTTTAATTATAAGAATAATATTTAAATGAGTGTTTCATCAATAGGAAAATTTACAGTTAATAGAATACTGAACTTAGTATGTAATAAATTAGAAATTCTTGGAATTTTCTTATTATTTATAGGCTTCTTTGACGCTAACATTTTTGAATTGCGCGATCGCTTCAATACTGCAAGCTATGGTATTCTACTATTTCTGATAATTTTGCAATGGAAACGATGCATTTATGTTGCTACTAGAGATATATCTCTACTGCTACTAATTGGTACTATATTGCTATCGTATTTCTGGTCTACTGCTCCGGAATTTACTTTAGACGAGTCTAAAAGTGTTATACGTGCGATTTTGTTCGGGATTTATCTAGCTGCCCAATATAACCCAAAGGAATTGATGCAACTATTGCTCAAAATGTTTGGCATAGCGGTGATTCTCAACTTCATATTTACTGGCTTTGCAGTTGCTATAGGTCAACCATACATTGCTATTTCTCAGGCAAACAATGAACCCTCATGGCAAGGCTTGTTGACACACAAGCAATATCTGGGTCGGATGATGATGCACGCAGCCATATTGTTTTTGCTGAGTTCTTTTACCCACAAAAGATTTCCTTGGCTCACATGGGGTGGATTTAGCTTTTCAATAATCTTACTTTTCCTCTCCAAAAGTAAGACATCATGGATAGGTTTTATAGTTGCATTAACTTTATTGCCCATTCTCAAATTCACAAGATGGCACTACAAAATTCGTACAATAATGTATGTCATTGTAGTATTATTAGCTGGAAGTATTGCTGTCTTAATATTTAGTAACTTAGAAATGATAGTAGTTGATGTTCTACGCAAGCCTCGAGATTTGAATGGGCGTTATGATATTTGGGAGTTAGCGATTGAAGCTGGTTTAAAACGACCTTGGCTGGGTTATGGGTTAGCTGGATTTTGGACTTCTAATGAGGGTCTGTCAATTGTTAAACACACTTGGGCTGCATCTACTGTTACTACTCGTTTTCACTCCCACAATGGTTTTATCGATACTTTCTTGCAATTAGGTATTATAGGATTTTCAGTATTTATATTCAATTTTTTTGCAGCAGTTAAGAGAGTAATTAATCTAATACATTTAACTAAAACAATTGAAAGTTTTTGGATGCTCGAATTTCTCATGCTTTCCTTTTTATTACAAGTTAGTGAAACATTAACTATGATCTCAGCGCATACAATATGTTCAATATATGTATCAATAGTACTATCAACTATAATTTGGCAAAATAGAATCAAAGCTAATGTTGTAAAATGTGCGTAATCAATATACTGAGTAAATGAATAAAAAGATCAAAAATCAATTTTCATTAAAAGATTTTCAACCTGAGTATTGTGATAGTGTATCTGAGGCTGAATAAGCCAGGGAATACAAATGAAAATTTTACTGATCAATCACTCTGATATTAGTGGCGGTGCCTCGCGTGCTGCTTATCGTTTGCACCAAGGATTACAGGGTATTGGTGCAATTTCACAAGTATTAACACAAGAAAAATATAGTGATGACAAAACGGTGCTTGCACCAGAATTCAGACTTTCTCAAGGTATGGCACGCGCAAAACAGACCTTTGATACCTTGCCATTAAAGTTTTATGGTCAGCGTACTAAAACTACATTTTCTCTACAGTGGTTACCAGATACAGTTGTTTCTAAGGTTACTCAGATTAATCCAGATATCATCAATCTCCACTGGATTAATTCTGCATTTATGCAGATAGAAACTATTGCCAAACTTAAACGCCCTATAGTTTGGACTATCCATGATATGTGGGCATTTACTGGAGGGTGTCATTACACCGGGGAATGCGATCGCTACACAGCATCCTGTGGTAGTTGTCCCCAACTTGGGAGTACTCGCAACTGGGACTTATCCCATTGGGTATGGCAACGCAAAACTAAAGCTTGGAGAGATTTGAATCTGACAATTATTTCACCTAGTGTTTGGTTAGCTAAGTGCGCTAAATCCAGTTCCTTATTTAAGGATTTGCGGATAGAGGTCATTCCTAATGGATTGGATACTCAAGTCTACAGACCTATTCAAAAATCCATAGCCAGACAACTACTTAACTTACCCCAAGATAAACAACTAATTCTTTTCGGATCGCTACAGGCAACTAGCGATCGCCGAAAAGGCTTTCATCTACTGCAAGCAGCCCTGCAAGAGCTAAGTATATCTGGCTGGAAAGATAAATTAGAAGTTGTTATTTTTGGGGCATCTCAGCCAGAAAAACCACCAAATTTTGGTTTAAAAAGTCATTATTTAGGTACGTTTAACGATGACCTATCATTAGCTTTAGTTTATTCAATAGCAAATGTGTTTGTTCTACCTTCCATTGAAGAGAACTTGGCAAATACTGTGATGGAGGCGATCGCCTGTGGAACACCGACAGTCGCCTTTAATATTGGTGGTATGCCAGATATGATTGAGCATCAAAAGAATGGTTATTTAGCTCAACCATTCAAAGTTGAAGATTTGGCTAAAGCAATAGCTTGGGTGTTGGAAGACGAAGATAGAAATAATAAACTCTCTTACTTTGCTCGCCAAAAAGCAGAACAAGAATTCACTATAGCAACTCAAGCGCATCACTACCTTTCGCTTTTTCAAGAAATTAAATGTTAGTGAAATTAACTATCTAGCAAATAGTCTGATAAGTAAACAATTTAGAAAATTAACTAGAACAATAAACAATGAAAATATCAATTGTTACACCTGTATACAATGCTGCCAGTACTGTTGAAAAGACTATACTCAGCGTAATTAATCAAGATATTCAAGCTGAATTAGAGTACATTGTTGTTGACGGTGGGTCAAATGATGGAACTTTAGAAATAATTAATCGTTATTCAGATGACATAGATATTTTAATATCAGAACCTGATAGAGGTATTTATGACGCTATGAATAAAGGCGTAAATCTTGCCACAGGAGATATTATCGGTATTATAAATTCTGATGATTGGTATAATCCTAATGCATTGCAAATTGTTGAAAATAGCTTTCAGCAAGAACCCAAAATTTCAATTCTTTACTCTTCTATAGATAACTATTTTGAAGGTAAATATATGAATACTTTTATTCCCGGAGAATTAAAAAATTTAGTATTCAAATTTACGCTTAATCATCCTAGTTGTTTTGTGAAAAAATCCGTATATGACAAATTAGGTTTGTTTGATTTAAGCTATGAGATAGCAGCTGATTACGATTTTATTTTTCGAGCTTACAGGTCGGGTTTTTGCTTTCAATACGTTACAATGCCTCTTGTCTCTTACTCCCTTAATGGCATGAGTGGGAAACCATTGAACAAATTTAAGCAAATTCACGAGAGTTGGAAAGTCACCTCTAAATTTGCTAAACAAGAATCAAATAGTTTAAATATTAAACATCGAAAGTTTTATTTGACTTGGCTATTGAAAGAGTTGATAACTTTTCCTTTAAAATTACTTATCAATCCGCAAATATCAATAAAATTAAAAGCTTTTCTCAGAGATAAAATTGGTAGCTTACCCGCCGATCAGTATGGAGCATGGTAATCAAACTTAACAGCAAATTATTGTTGATTAGATAAGTTATGGCTTTACATAATCATCAAAAACATTTTTTATGAAAATTCTCTTCTTAACAACCATTATCTTAAGTAAAAATTGCAATGGTGGCGAAGTAGCTTCACAATGTTTTATTAATGCTCTGAGGAATCTTGGACATCAAGTTACAGTCATTGGATATTTACGCAAAGGTGATAAATTTGAACATAATCCTCAAGAAACACTAATAGTTGATGAACGTTATACGGAAACGAGTAAAACAAAGCTTTTCTTGATTTTTTGGCTAATAATAGCTTTTTTGAAAGGTTTACCATATTCTTCAGCAAAATATTATTCTCGTAATTACATTGCACTAGTAAAAAAGCTTTTAATCAAGGACAATTATGACGCGATCGTCATCGATCATGCTCAGTTAGGATGGATAGAGCGTTTAATCTCAGTAGAAAATAAATTAATTACTATTGCTCACAACGTAGAGTATCAGATATATGAAGATATTTTTCAGAAAGCAAACAACTTTATATCAAAGTTTATTTATAGACGTGAAGCTAATTTAATTAAAGTGCAAGAAGAACATTTATTAAACGCGTCTCAACAGGTCTGGACACTGACTGAGCACGATCAGAAGTACTTTTCTAATGTTGGAGGTTTAGGTAAAGTTAGAACATTTGGAATAACGCCTGGTTTTACAACTTTACAAGATAAAGCAGTAAGTAAATGCTTTGATATTGGTCTTCTAGGTAGTTGGATATGGAAAGCGAATAGAGAAGCACTCCAATGGTTTATTGAAGATATTTATCCTTATTTACCCACGGATTTCTTAATTCATATAGCTGGCAAAGGTGCCGATTGGCTAACTAATAAGTATCCTAATATTTACTATTGTGGTGTTGTACCTGATGCTCAAGAATTTATGGCTCAAGCAAGGGTAATTGCTATTCCTACTCTTAGTGGGGGAGGTATACAGATAAAAACTTTAGATGCTATTGCTTCGGGATCTTGTATCGTAGCAACTCCAGTAGCATTACGAGGAATTTCTTGTCTACCCTCAACAGTCAAAATAGCTGAAAAGCCAGAAGAGTTTGCTAATTTTATAATTTCGGCAGTCTCCTTGCCATTGACACAAAAAGTTTTTGAGGAAGCAAAAGATTGGTATCATATTCGGCAAGATAAATTCATTCATGACATAGCTTATGCAATCAACGATTTATGATTACTTAAACTGTAAATACATTATAAAAACAGAAAATTATCATTGTTATAAAAAGGTGTCTTTCATCCCATCTCTTCTAGGGATAAGATGAAAGACGCCTTTTTAGATCGTTAATCGTTAAGTGTTGAAAGTTAACAGTTATCAGTCAACAGTTAACGTCAAATCCTATCCCCTTTTAGGAGCGGGATAGTTATTCATTTGCCAGTCGGGCAGAATTAAATTCTTAATTATGGTTTCTGACCCCTGAATTCTGTTTTGCTGAAAATTTGGTGGTGCTTCTAGATGCGGATCTAAATCCCCCACTTCACGCATTGCTGAATTCTTCTTTTTGAAATTGCTCATTGTCACTGCAAAAAGCAATCAGCACTTTTTGATGGCCTCTTAACTCCAACACCACAAATTTATGAACTATTCAACAAGAGTAAATATTTGCGATATCCAGATAGACAAGTACCCATTCGATCGCGTAGTTGAAGCGATCGCACATCAGGCAATCTCAAGAAGTACTCCTAAATATGTGGTGACACCCAATGCACAGCATATTGTAGCACTGCAACACGATGCTCGTTTTCGTCTGATATATCACCAAGCTTTTATAGTGGTACCGGATGGTGTTTCTCTTTTGTGGGCAGCTAAGCTTTTTAACACACCACTGTCTGGCCGAGTAAATGGAACAGACTTGTTCGAGCATCTGTGCAAAATCAGTGCTGACAAAGGACTGAAAGTGTTTCTGCTAGGTGGTCGAACTGGAGCTGCAAAGAAGGCAAAACAGGTTCTAGAAGCAAGACATCCCAACCTCGATATTGTTGGTACTTATTGTCCTTACTACGGGTTTGAGTCAGACCCAGAGGAATTAAAACGAATTAACTTAGCGATTCAAGAAGCAGCACCAGATATTCTATTTGTTGGGTTAGGTGCCCCAAAGCAGGAATATTGGATATACAACAATTACCAAAAACTAGGCGTTCCAGTATCCATTGGTATTGGGGTCAGCTTTGAATTAGTTGCTGGGATGGTAAAAAGAGCGCCAAAATTCATGCAAAAAGCTGGTTTAGAGTGGTTGTTCCGATTGATTATGGAACCTAAACGTTTATGGCAACGTTATTTCATCGGAAACATCATCTTTATTCTGCTAGTACTAAAGCAGAAATTCAAGTTGTTGTGGTCTTCGTACATACCTATGCCCAAAAAAGATGTTGTATGAGCTGTAGCTTGGAAGTTTCTATAGGTCTGGTCTCAACTTAAATACAAGTACTCTACTTAAGTAGTCCTAAAGAATACATTAACTTATCAGTTGTTGCTAGCTTTGCATACACAGTTGTTTAGTGTAATCACAGTTGGCACACTTAGCTCTTCAAAGTAACTTTGAATGGCGGTGTTAAGAAAAGTGTGTTCCTATGTTAGCGAAAAGTCTTGTTTCAAGCTACTCTGTTGTACTAACCTGTGTATTGATTGGTTTCGGTAATGTACAAAAAGTAGCTTCAACAACAAATGTTCAGCCTGCATCTAACTATGAAGAAAAGACTGGTAATAATGGAGACTTAATAAGTACTACTACAGGTAGCTTTAACTCGGTTAAAGGCATTCATAATTCTAGAATTGGCGTTGGCAAATTAGCACAAGCTACTACCAGCAAGACGTACTACGTTTCTAGCACTGGAAACGATAGCAATAATGGCTTGACAACAACTACCGCGTTTCGGACCTTGCAACGAGCAGCAAATACGGTCTCAGCACCAGGGGATACTGTTTACGTGATGAACGGTACTTATACGCGTACAGATTCCCCTAAAGAAATCCTTGTGATTTGGGAAAAACATGGCACATCCACTGCTCCAATTACTTTCAAAGCCTATCCTGGACACAAACCTATCATCAAATCACAAAATTCTTTCGCCATTAATGTTGTTGGCTCGTCTTACGTGATTATCGAAGGTCTTGAGCTAATAGGAAATAACGACAATATCACTTTGGAGTATGCACTACAGCAAAAAAATAATTTGAACAACCCACTGACAAGTGGCATAGGGATTGCACTTAATCCATCCTTCTCAGCAGGAGTAATCAAAAACCATTCCCACCACGTAGTAATTCGCAACAACAAAATTTCTAAGTTTGGTGGTACAGGAATTGGCACATTTAAAGCTGACTACATCACCATTGAAAACAATATCCTTTTTAAAAATTGCTTGTATAGTCCTTTTGGAACGAGTGCCATTAGCATGTTGTTTAACTGGAATTATGACAACAATACCACTGACTATAAAATGGTTGTTAGAGGTAATCTCTCTTACAGTAATCAAAACCTTGTTCCCTATTATTATGCAGGAAAAATTACTGAAGGTAATGGGATTATGATTGATGATGCTCTAAATAAAAACGCGAATTCAAATCATCAAGCTTATTGGGGAAAAACCTTAGTTGCAAATAATATCGTTTACAAAAATGGCGCTTCTGGTATTCACGTATTTAGAAGTGCCAATGTTGATGTAATCAACAATACTACTTATCAAAACGCACAAAACCCTAACACTCAACATTTAGGTGAAATTGCAACCGTTACGGCTGAGCGGGTTAAGGTATTCAATAATATCATGTATGCGAAGAAAGATGGAATAGTCAACACTTTATATCAATCTCAGAATACCGTAATCTATGACAATAACCTTGTCTACAATTCCTCTAAATACACCAGTTCAGGCTTGAGTAACATTATTGGAAAAGACCCACAATTTGCAGATATAGCTGCAAGTAATTTCTCACTCAAATATGGTAGCTTGGCGATCGATGCTGGACTGAGTAGTTTCAATGGCGCGAAAGCACCAAACATCGACCAGCGTGGTGTAAGTCGCCCACAAGATGGTGATGGCAACGGTATTGCGATAGTGGATATAGGTGCGCTTGAACGCACACGTTGAACGAAAACATTATCAAACACCCATTCTCTACTAAAGCATAGGTTGATTTGAATTAAGCTCATCCCGTCCCTAAAAGGTCGATGAGGTTTCACGCGAACAGTTGACTGTTAACAGTCAACTGGTATAATCTTTCTCTGGCAACCGTTCAGGAAAGAGAATATAACCAATGGCTAACCTCAACCTGATTTCAGAATATAAAAGCTTTGGTGGCAAACTCGGCTTTTACAGCCATTCGTCATCAACCTGTAACGGTGAAATGCGCTTTGCCATCTATCAACCACCACAAGCAACTCAACAACCCGTGCCAATTCTCTATTTTCTCTCTGGTTTGACTTGCACTGAAGAGAATTTTATGGTTAAGGCGGGTGGGGTGCAGCGCTTTGCAGCTCAGTACGGTTTAATATTGGTTGCGCCAGACACTAGTCCGCGTAATACAGGTATTCCAGCTGAGGATGATGACTGGGACTTTGGCACTGGTGCGGGATTTTATATTGATGCTACAGCAGAGCCGTGGCGTCAATACTACCAAATGTATAGTTATGTCGTCCACGAGTTACCTGCTTTAATTACCGCAAACTTCCCAGTCCAATCAGATAAACAAGGTATTTTCGGTCATTCCATGGGGGGACATGGGGCGTTAGTATGTGCAATGAGAAATCCACAGCTCTACAAATCAGTATCAGCTTTTGCACCTATTACTGCACCTATGCGTTGTCCTTGGGGTCAAAAAATTTTCAGTAATTATCTTGGCAGCGATAAAGAAAGTTGGCGTGCTTATGATGCTAGTGAATTAGTCAAAAAAGTTGGATATCACAGTTCGATTCTCATTGATCAAGGCACTGCCGATAAATTTTTAGTTGAACAATTAATGCCAGAAGTGTTCGAGCAAGCTTGTGCGGATGTTAACCAGCCGCTACAGTTACGTTATCAAGAAGGCTACGACCACAGTTATTATTTTATTTCTAGTTTTATTGAAGATCATATCCGTCACCACACGATCGCTTTAGGATTAAGTCACTAACGGTAACCACATCAGTTATCGATGAAACCATCACTTTATTGTTTTTCAGGCAGCCAAAAGGTAATAGGTAATAGCGGAAATAATCTTACCGATAATTTTAATTAGGGAAAAAATTAAATATTTGAAACGAGGTCGCTTACTGCAATTTTTTAATGCGTTCTTTTTAAATTTATCTCCTAATTTTAATTATAGGGGTTCCCCTATTGCCCAATACAGTTCAGATAAGACCAAAACACTTGTAGAGACTGCGATTTATCGCGTCTCGAAAACCCAAAATTTTTTACCAGTAGCCTTTAACTGAACCGTATTGACCTATTGCCTTCTTATCTAAATAGCTATAAATTGATAATTACGAATTACGAATCAAAAATTACGAATTGTTACAGTAGTTTTCAATAAACTTCTATCATCAAGCAATTATTTAGTCAAAACTAAATTACCTACAACAGATATAAATAATTTTATTTTTATAAAAATAAGAAATAAATATTAACAACAAAACAAATAAATTCAAAGAATGTCAATGAATTTGATATAAAAAAATGTAATAATCCGTCTAAAAGCAGAGATAATCTTTAGAAGACAAAAACAATAAAAACCATTCATTTGGATAAGGTTTGATGTCTATAAGCTCCAACTTCAGGGGAGAATTCAACAACTGAAGACTCCGGCGTCATAAACCTGAAGAGGGAATAAAAGTGACTGTAAATTGGGCATGGGGTATGGAAGGCAGAGGGGCAAAGGGGCAGAGGGGCAGGGGGGAAAGACTTACTGCTATTTCAGCTCTAGTCCCTTGCTCCCTACTTTCCACTCCCGATTCCCCAGCCCCTAGAGAAAAAGTTTAGCGAGAGGGTGTAGATTAGTATGGTTAATAGCAGTGCAATAACCGCAGCACGACGATTGAGTGAAAAGTTACCTTTACCGCTCAAGCGTTTAGCAGATTTGGCTTATAACTATTGGTGGAGTTGGAGTGGCGATCGCGTTTCTTTATTCCAAACCATCGATCCCCAAGAATGGGAACGTTGTGGCCATAACCCAGTGGCGATTTTAGAGTCAGCAACCTATGAGCGTCTCACCCAATTAGCAGAAGATCCATCTTATCTCAAGCAGATATACGCCTTAGCGCGTGAGTTTGACCAATACATCAATCAGCAAGATACTTGGGTGAGTCGAGTTGCACCGCAAGTATCCCAAGAGCGCCCCATTGCTTACTTTTGCGCCGAATTTGGTATTCATGAATCCCTACCCGTCTACTCTGGTGGCTTGGGTATTCTCGCCGGGGATCACCTAAAATCATCATCAGATTTGGGTGTGCCTCTGGTTGGTGTCGGCTTGCTGTATCGCCAAGGTTATTTTCGGCAACGCTTGAACCGCCAGGGTTGGCAAGAAGATTATTATATTGACAACCCTTTTGGGCACATGCCCCTAGAGTTAATTAAAAATGACCAAGGGGAAGCGGTGACTATCCAAATACAAGTTCGCCAGCGGTTTGTAAAAGTGCAAATTTGGCGAGTGCAAGTCGGGCGAGTGACTTTATATTTATTGGATAGCGATCGCCACGATAACGATCCCATTGACCGTTGGCTAACGGGACACCTATATGGCGGTAACTTAGAAACCCGCATCGCCCAAGAAGTTGTTTTGGGTATTGGTGGCGTCCGGGCTTTGAATGCCTTGGGAATTGAACCTTCTGTCTATCACCTCAACGAAGGACACGCTGCATTTTGCACATTGGAAATTGCCCGCTTAGAAATTGAGCGGACTGGCAAATCTTTCTACGATATCGAAGCCAAGGTACGCAACAGTTGTGTATTTACTACCCATACCCCCGTTCCCGCTGGTCACGATGTCTTCTCGCCGGATTTAATTGACTCCTTCTTTGCCAACTACTGGCCGCAATTGCGACTGTCCCGCGAGCAATTTTTGGCATTGGGGGCAAGGCGACTGGGCGATCCTTGGGAACCCTTTGGTATGACCGTTTTAGCATTGCGGATGTGTCGGGCTTGTAATGGCGTCAGTGAATTGCACGGTCAAGTTTCCCGTAAGATGTGGACAGTTCTCTTTCCGCAGCGATCGGAAGACACGGTACCAATTGGTTACATTACCAATGGCGTTCATGCACCCACTTGGACTGCACCCCTGTTGGCTGACTTATATAATCAGTATCTCGGAGAAGACTGGAAAACTCGTGCCGTCGATCCCGAGATGTGGGCTAAAGTTGACGAAATTCCCGATGAGGAACTGTGGTCACGACATCTCATTCTCAAAGAACGATTGATTGCTTTCACTCGTTATAAGGTGAAGAAATCACGGGAGTTGCGTGGCGAAAATTATGAACTCATTCAAGCAACCGAAAAGCTGCTTGACCCCAATGTATTAACCATTGGATTTGCCAGACGTTTCAGCCCCTACAAACGTGGGGATCTAATTCTGCGCGACGCCCAACGGGCATTAAAGATTTTTGGGAACAACTCACGCCCAGTACAAATTATCTTTGCAGGAAAAGCCCACCCAGCAGATGAAGAAGGCAAGCGAATTATCCAGCGGTTAATGGAATGGTGTCATAATTCCGGTATTATTAACCGAGTCGCCTTTATTGAAGATTACGACATTTACACTGGACAAAAACTGGTGCAAGGTGTGGATGTTTGGTTGAATAATCCGCGTCGTCCCCTGGAAGCTTCTGGTACGAGTGGGCAAAAAGTCTGCTTTAACGGCGGTCTTAATTGCAGCGTTCTCGATGGCTGGTGGTGCGAAGGTTACCAAGCCGGAAAGGATGGCAAAGGAATTAACGGTTGGGCAATTGGTGAAGATGCTAATACTAGCGACCAAGTATTGCAAGATCGTATTGACTCCGAATCGCTGTATCAGCTTTTGGAAGAAGAAATCGTTCCTTTATACTATGACCAAGATGCTCAAGGTATTCCCCACCGTTGGGTACAGATGATGAAAACGTCGATTAAGACAAATTCGCCGTTATTCAACACTGACAGAATGATTGCTGACTACGTTTCACAAGTGTATGTCCCAGAGATTTCTAAGAAGGTAGAACCGATTTTGGCTAAAGTTTTGCTGTAAAGCACTTCCAAAAAATAAATTATCCCAAATTGTTTGTACATTTGTAGGGGCGCACAGCTGTGCGCCCCTACCCTATGGTTTAATTACCTGAAAATTGCTGTAACTTGTCTTTATAAACTATATTCTGAAACTCAAATAAGTTTGCCATGTCAATGGCAGCGCTCACTTTTAAGAACGAATTAACATTGGGTCATAAATTTGACACTCTTGAACACCATACTTACCCAGAATCAAGCCAGCAGGGTCAAGCTCATTGTCTGTGCCACTAACGATAAGTATGTAATTACCTTGCTCAATTTGCTCGTTGTAAAAGCGTGCCCACTCATCTGGTATTCCTAGCCTCACAGCGTCAAAGCGATCGCTTAAAATAACACCTGTCGATCCAATCAATTGAGGAAAGTCTTTGGAAATTAAAGAAATCTGGCTTACTGGAAAACCTGCAACAAGCATATCGTTAATTGTCGCTTCAGCATTATCTATACGATCAAAGTAATTAATTGCATACTTGGTCAAAATTCCACTTTTATTAGGAATGGCAGTAACAGAAGTTGTTGTGGTCAAATAATTTCTACTTCCATGTTCACTGTTGAAATCCTCGTAAATGCCGAACTCTTCAATACCCCAACGCTGTAAAATTGCTTCTACTTGAGCAATTTCTAAAGATGTACAATCGACAATTATTAAATAGTGTCCATCCTCTACTCGCTCGTTATATGCTCTAGCTTGCTCTTCTGATATTCCCCAACCAACTAATGCACCAGCAAAAGTCCCAGTAGCAGCACCAATACTTGCTCCCACAAGGGTTGTAACCAAAGCAGTTGCCGCTGCCCCAGCCAGCATTATTGGCCCGACTCCAGGGATTGCTAAAGTCCCAAGACCTACCAATAAACCAGTCAAACCACCAACAGCGCCCCCTGAAAGTCCTCCTACTGTTGCACCTTCGTCAGCTTTATCAGCAGTTTCATTATTAGCAATCTCATGATTGCGGTCTGCGTTCTGTACAACCACAGATACTTTCTCCATCGCCAAACCAGAATCTTTCAATTCATGTAGTGCCTGTTCTACATCTCGACGATGAGTAAATACGCCTACAACGCGTTGATTTTGACTTAAAATCATTATTACTCCTTGGTACCAGGGAAAATTAATTACCTGCAAATCTAGTGTTTCAGTACTTGTAATCTTAAATACAAATTTGTTTAACTGAAATTCATCTTAAGTAGTAAGATATATCTCCAAATGCTGCGATCGCTACGTCCTTAAGACTTAATTAACTCCTCCATACGAACAATTTCTAACTGCAAAATCAGTGGGTGAGTCGCTATGACTATACTATTTTGCTTGAATCAAGCTACGGTTTTTGCAGGTAAGAGTAATCCTGTTGCTGTCTCTCGAATGCTGATTATCTCGTTCACATACGGGGCATGTGAACGATGAAAAGTTCTGCTTTACGTTCTGGAAGCGATAAAATCAAAAATAAATTCATGCTGTGTTTATGGCAACCCAACTCAGCCAAGCCAAATCTGCAACTGAACTGGTAATCTCTTGGGAAGCCTTGCCCAAAGACTTTCAACTAGAGGATGAACCAGTGGAGAATACCAGTCAGCCAATTTTGGCTGGTGCTTTGCGTGAAAGCCTAGAAATCAGTGGATTCATTCAACCTCAAATGTTGATAGCTTCAAACTTTGGTCTTTGTGCCACTGTCAACGGACAATTTATTGCCAAAGCACCAGACTGGGTTTATGTGCCATCGGTGAATGAAGTTCTAGGAAATCGTAAAAGTTATACACCGAATTTAGAAGGAGATATTCCAGCAATCGCCATCGAATTTTTATCCGATACTGAGGGTGGAGAATATTCGGTCAAGCGAAGTTATCCACCAGGAAAATGGTTTTTCTACGAGCAAATTTTACAGATTCCCATCTACGTAATTTTTGACCCAGATGGCGGTTTATTAGAATATTATCAACTCGAAAATCAACGCTATGAGTTAAAGCAACCCGACGAAAATGGCCGTCATTGGGTTGATGTCATGGGCTTATTTTTGGGAACTTGGCAAGGCACAAAAGAAGCGCGAACAGGTTATTGGTTGCGCTGGTGGGATCGAGACGGGAATTTGTTACCGTGGGCTGTAGAACAGATTGAACAGGAACACCAACGCGCCGAACAGGAACGCCAAGGTGCCGAACAAGAACGCCAGCAAAAAGAACGACTGATTGCTTATTTGCAATCTCAGGGTATCGACCCGAATAATTTGCCTTAGTTTGAGTAGGTGCAAAAACCTTTGGTAGGGGCGAACAGCCGTTCGCCCTTAGATCATTTCTGGAGATGTCTAGTTTACGCACTCACAATATAAGGTCAGGGCAAACGCATCTAAATTACTCTTGATCACAACGAAGGTTAAAAACCAACGAAAAAATCAGGATTTCGCGCTTGATTATTTTTTAAGCCCCAAAGCGATCGCCTAAAATTTTCGCAATAAGCAAGAGTTAATGACATTAATTTTAGTTCTATTGAGAATAGACTTTGCTTGTTGACATGATGCGGCCGCCCTGAATATAAGGTGAATCGATCGCTGCCACACGACCAGCATCTACCAAAGCTTGATATACCATCGCAGCTACTTCAGCACGCGTGGCATCGCGGGTAGGATTGAGTTGTTTGAGATTAGGGTGATTAACGATAATCTCTTTTTGAATAGCTTTGATGACTTCATCTTTAGCATAATCAGGAATCTTTGCTTGGTCATCAAAAGTTTTGCTGGTTGCTGTACCATCACCAGATAACCCCAATCCATTCACCAGGGAGACAATTACTTGCACACGCTGGATATTTTTGTTGGGACCAAAAGTATTATCGGTAAAACCAGAGAGAAATAAACCTTGATATGCTTGTTGAATTACCTTAGATGCCCAAAAGTCTGCTGGTACATCTTTAAATTTTGTAACTGGACGGCTTGGGGGCGGGTTGAAAGCTTTTACTAGCAATGCTGCGTATTGCGCCCGTGTCATTGTAGCATCAGGTTTAAATGTGCGATCGGGAAAACCATTAATTATCCCAAATTTGACTAATTCCCGAATAAATGCACCTGCCCAATGATTAGTAATATCAGTTAATTCGATTGTAGGCGTGGGAGTGGGTGTTGGAGTTGGCGTGGGACTGGGTGTTGGAGTTGGCGTGGGTGTTGGAGTGGGAGTGGGTGTTGGAGTTGGCGTGGGTGTTGGAGTTGGAGTTGGCGTGGGAGTGGGTGTTGGAGTTGGCGTGGGTGTTGGAGTTGGAGTTGGCGTGGGAGTTGGAGTTGGCGTGGGTGTTGGAGTCGGCGTGGGTGTTGGTGTTGGAACCGAGGTATCTGCAAACTCTACCTTTCCTGTGACTTTAGTCGGATCTATAGTATTTCCCACAGAAACCAACTTGTTGGAACTGGCATTTTGCAAATCAAATTTACCGTTATTGCGTAGAGTGTTGCCTCCTGGATTATTGGTACTGCCGATATCCGGTAGGGCACTTGCAATTATAGTTAGACCATCATCAGTGTTATTTTCACTCAAATTATTCCGCAATACAGGACGCGCAGTACCAGAGACGACGATTCCAGAACGGTTTTCAGAAATTTTGTTATCTCGAAGTATGGGTGATGCACTATCACTAATGGCAATGCCAAAACCTGTTTTGAAGAAAGTATTACCTTGAATTTGACCTTGGGAATTTTTAGCGATCGCAACTCCATTGGCTGCATTCTCACTGAACACATTACCTAGAATAACTGGGTTAGCATCGCCTGTAGCAAATACTCCTTCCCGCTTACATTGAGTGAAAGTGCTATTAGCAACAGTGGGGGCAGTTGATTCAATCCAGACACCACTACCGCGGGTAGCCAGATTTGTTACAGTCACTCCTCGAAGTTCGGCTTTATCAGCTAGCACAAAAGTGACATTTTGACCAGCAAAAGTACGGCTGAGGTAACTACCACTTCCTTCAATCAAAATGCCGTTGCCTTTGTTGGCTTCATTACCCACCACTGCTACTCCAGATGGGATCGCTAGTGGAAAGACTTCACCGCTAGCAGCATTGTAATTACCATTTGCCAGTTGAATCTTAGTGTCAACTGTAGCTACCTTCAGGGCTTGCGTAATAGTTTTAAATGGGGCTTGTTGACTACCCGCATTAGTATCGCTGCCTGCTACTGGATTTACATAAAAAGTTTGAGCCATATTTATACTTCCAAAAAATACATAGCTATCCTAGCGCTAACCATGAAAATGAGTAGTGTTTGATGCATTAAATATCTGAAAGTACTTTTCACTCCAAAGTTATAAAATTATGCAAATACTTTAGGATTTCACTAGTAGTCGGTCAACCTCAAATTTATGAGTGAGGCTAGAGCAGTGGGGATTTTGAGGTTCTGAAGTGAATGAACGAGTATTAAATCGCTTTATTTTCCGTCGCTTTGGTAATGTAGCGAAGAATTGACTCAAAATCTTGGCGGATTTCCACGATTTGTCTTACCCAAGTGTTAGAAGCAGCGATCAGTACTTCCAACAATTTTGATCGCGTTCATTGTCTAACCCATGACTGAAGATTAGCTGTATCTCCAACTGCGTTAGAGCCTTGACGCATCCGTGCCGATTTATTTTCATTGGCAGACTGTAAACCCTGTGATCCACAGACTACAACAATTTCCTTTTCAACATACAGCAAGATACAAATAAGTTTCCTATGTGAAAGTAAAAATTAATCATTTAAACTTCTTTTAAATCGTCTGATTCATTTAATCTATCTGTTTTTTCTATTTCTTGTATTTCTGTATTATTTGGTTATTGGTTTTTAAGTGCCTCAAAGAATTTTCCCAAATTCTTACCTCTAACTTCCTTTTCTGAAGAAGGCGCTTGGAAGGGTCGGGCTGTAGAAACAATTCGCGCAGGTATATTAGAACTCTTTATATTTTGAATGTAACTTTCACTATAAGGAAGTGGAAAATTCCCATTATACTTATCATTTAAATCTTCAGCTTGTTTAATAATGCTATCAAAAACATAAGCGCTATTATATGCATGATCTAAAACTTTTAAGTATTTAAGATACATCTTCTACTAATGCTCCGCTATTACCTGTTATATGCAAAATAGAGCCTTCTTGAGTTGATTTAAAGCTTTGAGTTTGAACCATATATCTGCTATGTATCAGTTAAAAAACAATATTTTAAAGCCAATAATAATTATTACTCTGGATTGATATCAATATTTACTTTTACAAGAACCTCCTGTTACCCCCGTAGTGCCCTTTCTGACTGCGGGGTTTTTAATTGCTGGTAAGGATAAAAAATAACGATTACTTTCAGCTTCTGAAAATATGCTTAGATTATTTTTGAATATTTAAACAAGGTACTTCTAAAAAATATATTATCCACTAGGATAGAAGGATCTTTTCTGCGTAAGTCCTAAAAAAGGGAGAAGCAGGGAGAAGAGTTTCCCCTCTGCCTCTTTCCTATTGTTACCTGTTAATACGGCCACTTCCAGTCCCGAATTTCGGGCATATCGTCACCGTATTTCTCAATGTAGTGCTTGTGTTCGATCAGTTTATCTTGCATCTGCTGTTTGACATAAGCTGCCTTAGATCCGAGTTTGGAGACGCGATTGATGACATCAATTACGAGATGGAAGCGATCTAAATCGTTGAGAACAACCATATCAAATGGGGTGGTGGTGGTTCCTTCTTCCTTGTAACCGCGCACATGCAAATTCTGGTGATTGGTGTGGCGGTAGGTTAAGCGATGAATTAGCCAGGGATAGCCATGAAACGCAAAGATGATCGGTTTATCTGTGGTGAAAAGCGTATCAAAGTCTCTTTCACTCAAACCGTGGGGATGTTCGCTTTTTGGCTGTAGTGTCATTAAATCGACTACGTTGATTACCCGCACTTTTAAGTCAGGGAAGTTCTGGCGCAAGATATCTACAGCCGCCAAGGTTTCTAAGGTGGGAATATCCCCAGCACAAGCCAGTACTACATCTGGTTCGCCGCCTTGGTCGTTGCTTGCCCATTCCCAAATGCCGATGCCTTTGGTGCAGTGCTTGACGGCAGCATCAATGTTGAGATATTGCAATGCTGGCTGCTTTCCAGCAACGATGACGTTGACATAGTTGCGGCTTCTCAAGCAATGGTCAGTTACGGATAGCAGAGTGTTGGCATCGGGGGGCAAATACACGCGAACAATCTCTGCTTTCTTGTTAACCACATGGTCAATAAAACCTGGGTCTTGGTGAGAGAAACCGTTGTGGTCTTGTCGCCAAACGTGAGAAGAAAGTAGGTAATTGAGGGAAGCAATTGGTCTACGCCAGGGAATGTCTATGGTAGTTTTCAACCATTTGGCGTGTTGGTTGAACATGGAGTCAATGATGTGAATGAAGGCTTCATAACAGGAGAAAAAGCCGTGGCGACCTGTGAGGAGATAGCCTTCTAACCATCCTTGACAACAAGTTTCGCTGAGAATTTCCATCACTCGACCGTCCGGGGAAAGATGGTCATCTTCCGGGAGGGTCTGGGCTGTCCAAGTTCGGTCTGTGACTTCAAACACAGCATCCAGACGGTTGGATACCGTTTCGTCAGGGCCAAAGATGCGGAAATTGCGTTTTTCTTCGTTAAGTTGCATGATATCCCGCAGGAATCTACCAGCAACTTTAGTAGATTCAGCGATCGCTTCACCTGGTTCGGGAACATCTATGGCATAGTCTCTAAAATCCGGCATCTTTAGGTCATGCAGCAGGATACCGCCGTTGGCATGGGGATTGTCACCCATGCGTCGATGCCCTTTGGGAGCTAGTTCTGCTAGTTCCTCAATCAGTTTACCATTGCTGTCGAAGAGTTCTTCTGGTTTATAACTCTTCATCCAATCTTCTAGGAGTTTCAGATGTTCTGGCTGTTTGCTGATATTGCCAAAAGGAACCTGATGCGATCGCCAATAACCTTCGGTTTTTTTGCCATCCACTTCCTTCGGTCCCGTCCAACCTTTGGGAGTTCGCATGATAATCATCGGCCACTGGGGACGTTCAGTGAAACCATGTACGCGGGCTTCTCTTTGGATACTTTGAATTTGGGCGATGACTGTATCTAGAGTTGCCGCCATCTGTTGGTGAACATCTGCGGGATCGTGACCTTCTACAAAGTATGGTTTGTAGCCATAGCCTACAAATAAACTCTCTAATTCTTCATGGCTAATCCGTGATAATACTGTTGGATTAGCAATTTTATATCCATTCAGATGCAAAATTGGCAGTACTGCACCATCACGCGCTGGGTTGAGAAACTTGTTGGAGTGCCAACTAGTCGCTAAGGCACCAGTTTCGGCTTCGCCGTCACCCACAACAGCAGCAACAATCAAGTCTGGGTTATCAAACGCAGCACCGAAAGCATGGACGAGGGCATAACCTAGTTCCCCGCCTTCGTGGATGGAACCAGGAGTTTCCGGTGCAACGTGGCTGGGAATACCACCAGGGAAAGAGAATTGTTTGAAGAGTTTCTTCATTCCCTCAGCATCTTGGGAGATGTTGTGGTAATACTCGCTGTAAGTACCTTCTAAGTAGGTGTTGGCTACCAGTCCGGGGCCGCCATGACCAGGCCCAGCAATGTATATCGTGTTGAGGTCATATTTTTTGATTACCCGATTGAGGTGAACATAAATGAAGTTCAGCCCTGGTGTTGTTCCCCAGTGACCCAAAAGCCTGGGTTTGACGTGTTCTATTTTTAGCGGTTCTCTTAGTAGCGGATTGTCGAGGAGATATATTTGCCCAATTGAAAGATAGTTCGCTGCACGCCAGTAGGCATTGATTTTACCTAATTCTTCATCTGTTAAAGGCTTTGTTTGTGGAGTCGTTGCTAATGTCATTTCGACACTCCATTACAAAAGGATTTTGACGGTTTCGTTCAGTATGTAATTATACTTATTTTCCAGATGATAGCCATCTAACCCATGATAAATTTTTCCAGCGTTTGTGAAAAAATTCCTTGGCTTTGGGCACTGGATATGAAGCGATGTCTACGATCGCTAGCATAAGTTATTAATTAATAATTATTTAGTCAATATATATTTATGCTGAAATATTACCTGCTTGAAAAACTTGCTGAGCAGTTAAATTTAACTCTGTAAATCTTGGGGAATCAATGCGCTGTGTACCCGTAAACTTGCTAATTTGATACTCACCTTCATCCAAAGAACCAATTAATATCGTAGGTTGTTTTGGTTTTCCAATAAACCCCCTTTTTTGTAAAGTTTGGGCCATTTTCCAGCCTCGAAAATTTTAACTAATTATTAATTTCCAATAATCCAGGTGGCGGCGTAATTTCAATGCGACGTGTTTGTAAGTTTACCACTGGGGCGATCGCTTCTACAAAGGGAATCAAAACAGTCTTTTGCTTTTTGTCAGTTGCCAATGGTTCATGCAATTTTACTTCTAATAAATCATTGCCGGCGGGGATGATATCTACCACCGTACCAACGAGTTCGCCAGATGCTTGCATGAAGACTTCCAAGCCAATCAAATCGAGGACATGATATTCATTTTCGCCTAATTGGGGGCGATCGCTAGCTGGCACCATTAACTTACAACCCCGCAGTGCCTCTGCCTGATTGCAATTTTCCACTCCAGCTAATTTGATGACATACAAGTTTTTATTACTGATGTAACGTCCTGCCAATAATTCGATTGGTTGGGGTTCTGTCTCACCGGGACGCAACAACCAACGCTTTCCCGGCACTTCAAATCTTTCAGGGAAGTCCGAGTCAGGATAAACTCGTAACTCCCCAGACAATCCCTGAGGTGCAACAATCTTACCAATTTCTAGCCAATCATCGGATTTGTCATTAGTCATTAGTCATTAGTCATTAGTCATTAGTCATTGGGCATTGGGAAGAGGATGGGGAGCAGACGTTTCAGAGCAGAGGGGGAAGACTTACTGCAACTTCCCCTCTGCCCCACTCGCTCATCACACACTCACAGCTGTACGTTGATAGGCTTCTTCGGCTACTTTGGCTAAACGTTGCATACCAGTGACAATTTCTTCATCGCTGCCAGTGAGGCTGATACGGAAGCATTGGTGTTTGTGTGCCCATTCTTCGTGTAAACCGGGGAAGAAGGTACTTCCAGGTACAATGATGACACCTACTTGTTTGAGTTCTTGGTAAAATTCCCAGTCTGTGATGGGTAAATTTTCTAACCACAACCAAGCAAAAATTGCTCCTTCACCGCGATGGAGGAACCAAGGTAAATTCTTGGGCATTGCTTGTTCTAAGCTGGTTTCTAAAACGGCAAACTTATTTTGGTAGAAGGGACGAATCACAGTTTGAGAAATTTCTACTAAAGCACCAGAGTTAATTGCTAAGGCTGCGATCGCTTGACCATAACGGGAAGAATGTAGACTCGCGTTTGCCTGAAAACACTCTAGCACTTCAATCCACTTTTCATCCCCGATCGCAATACCAATCCTTTCTCCTGGTAATCCGGCTTTGGATAAACTCATACAGTGGAGAATATTATCGCCAAACACTGGGGTCATTTCGGTAAAGTTTAATGACGGGAAGGGAGGTGCATAAGCCGAATCAATTAGCACTGGCATATTGTAAGGCGAGGCTAGGGCAGCAATCTTTTTCACTTCGTCATCAGTGAGAACGTTACCGGTGGGGTTACAGGGGCGAGAGAAGATGACACAACCAGTGTTTTCAGTAATTGTGACTTGGCTGAAGTCTGGGCGATATTTAAATCTGTGGGCGGCTGCATCGATATCGAGAGTTGGTTTGTAGGCAACTAAGGCTTTTGGTTCCAAGCAGATACCGCCGTAACCGGTGTAGTCAGGACTCAGAGGTAAAACGATTTGTTTTAACTGGCCGGTGCTGGTGTAGCCACCGAATATATTTGCAGCGTAGAAATAGAGGGTTTGACTACCAGGGGTGATAAAAATATTGCGATCGCCCAATTTTAACCCGTAGCGTTTGTTAAAGTCGTTGGCGATCGCTTCAATTAATGGTGCATACCCTTGGCTTGACCCGTAGCGACAAACTACCTCACCATATTCTGGACTAGCCAAAAGCTGTGCAGTGCAATCCCGCCACAACTGTTCTACCTCCGGTAAAATCAACGGGTTACCAGCACTCAAATTAATAAACTGCTGCCCTGAACCGGCTCGTAACGTTTCGATAATATCCTTCATGATTGCTCTGACGCCAGTCAGGTTGGACATTTGAGCGCCAATTTGTGTTAGGGCAGGGTTCATAAGCTGTAATAAAATTTATTAATTGAAGGTGGACAAATTACTTGGGGTTTGCTGCTGACATCAAGTTTACATCGTTGCCAAAACAACTTTTTCCGCCTTTAACCAATCTAGCTAGAGAATGATATTTTTACAAAGTAATATTCGAGGGGAGTGGGGAGTAGGGAGTGCGGGTATGAGGAGGATGGGGAGACAAGGAGACAAATTACAATAAGTTTCTTTCCTCCGAAGTTCTGAGCAGAGGTTTCCTCTGCTCAGACTTCTCTCCTTGTCCTCTTCCCATGCCCAATGCCCCATGCCCAATGCCCCATGCCCAATACCCTTAAACCACTCTCCGATATAAACTCAAATAAGCCAATTGACAAACTATACAGGAGGGTTGACGTTGCAAGTTAAAGCAGCAGTCGCTTATAGCGCAGGTAAGCCGTTGACTATTGAAACGGTTGAACTATCTGGGCCACAAGCTGGGGAAGTGTTAGTCGAGATTAAAGCCACTGGGGTTTGTCATACCGACGCCTATACCCTTTCTGGTATTGATCCCGAAGGTTTATTTCCGGCAATTTTGGGACATGAAGGTGCTGGTGTGGTGGTTGAAGTAGGCGCTGGTGTCACCAGTCTCAAACCAGGGGATCATGTGATTCCTTTATACATTGCTGAATGTCGTCAGTGCGAATATTGTTTGAGCTTCAAAACTAATCTCTGTCAAGCTATTCGCCAAACCCAAGGACGTGGTGTTATGCCCGATGGCACTAGTCGCTTTAGTATTGATGGGCAGATGATTCATCATTACATGGGTACATCTACTTTCGCCAACTATACGGTGCTGCCGGAAATTTCCTTGGCAAAAATTCGGGAAGATGCCCCATTTGAGAAAGTTTGTTACATTGGCTGTGGCGTGACTACTGGTATTGGTGCAGTCATTAATACAGCCAAGGTGGAACCAGGGGCAAATGTTGTAGTTTTTGGCTTGGGTGGTATTGGCTTAAATGTCATCCAAGGGGCGCGAATGGTGGGAGCAAATATGATTGTTGGGGTGGATATTAATCCCAGCAAACGCGGCTTAGCAGAAAAGTTTGGTATGACGCACTTTGTTAATCCCCAAGAAGTAGAGGGTGATTTAGTTGCCTATTTGGTTGATTTAACAAAAGGCGGTGCTGATTACAGTTTTGAATGTATTGGTAATGTGAAAGTAATGCGTCAAGCATTAGAATGCTGCCACAAAGGTTGGGGTGTGAGTGTAATTATCGGTGTTGCTGGTGCTGGAGAGGAAATCAGTACTCGTCCTTTTCAATTAGTAACTGGAAGGGTTTGGAAAGGTACGGCATTTGGTGGGGCTAAAGGGCGTACAGATGTGCCAAAAATTGTTGATTGGTATATGGAAGGTAAGATAAACATTGATGATTTGATTACCCATGTGATGCCCATTGAGCAAATTAATGATGCTTTTGATTTGATGCACAAAGGTGAATCAATTCGGAGTGTGGTGACTTTTTAATTCGTAATTCGTAATTCGTAGTTCGTAGTTCGTAATTCGTAATTATGACTCCATAGCTGAAGCTATTTGTTCTGAAATCAGGAAGGAATTCTCTAACTAACTATAACTAAAGTTAGTTGGCTTCTCCAATAGTTACGAATTACGAATTAGTAATTATTTCTCCATCACCAATGAAATCAGGATATTTTAAGCGATCGCTCTTATCCAAGTGAAGCTACAACAGATGATTTACTGGAATAATAGCCAAATCTTTGAGTTCTAACACTTCGTTTAATAGACAAGGGTGCGTTACCCTATTGATAATAGACCAATTGCCACATTTTGTGAGTTAATTAATATGGTTTTACAAACAGAGAAGCTTTACTACACCCCAGAAGAATATCTGGAATTAGAAGAGAAGGCTGAATATAAAAATGAATACAGAGATGGAGAAATTATACCCATGCCAGGGGGAACAACTAACCACAATAAAATTGCACTTAATTTTTGTAGAAAATTTCCCCTCACATTTCAAGGTCAAGCTTATGACACATACATAGCTGATGTCAAATTAGCAATACCTCGTTATCGCATTTATACTTATCCTGATGTTATGGTTATCAAAGGTAAGCCAATGTATGAGGGAACAAGTAAAACAATTATTACTAATCCCTCGTTAATTGTTGAAGTCTTATCAAAGTCAACTAAAAATTATGACAAAACAGATAAGTTTAAATATTATCGTTCGATTCCTGAGTTTCAAGAATATATTATGATTGACCAGTATAGTTTTTCTGTAGAACAATTTGCAAAGCAAGCAGAAGGTCAATGGATTTTTAAGGAATATGAAGGTGAAGAGGCTGTTTTAGTCTTAGATTCTATTGATTTTCAAATTACGTTACGAGATATTTATGAGCGAGTTGATTTTGAGTTGATTGAGGAATAAAACAGGGGTTAACAATTCAAAATTCACGCATTAAAGACATTAACATAGGCATCATTCACTGTGAATGATGCCTATTTGTTGCTTGTTACGCGGTTTGTGTAGAAGCGGCTTTTGACTCTGCGGTGGATTTTATCCGCGTAATGCTGGCTTTACGAATGCGCTCGCTCTTGCGTACTCCGCCTGTCATCTCGTATTCCCGACTGTTTTTGCCATACCTCGACGCCACACCATTAACCAAGCGTTCTGACGTTTCCCGAATGTTCTTTTCAAGGGTTTCTATTTTTCCCTTTGCTGTGTCAAGTGCAGTTAGCATCATATTATACTCGTCAATCTCGTTGCGGAGTTCCCCGGTTAACTCAGTTAAATGATTTACACTGATGGAATCACCAAAGTCAAGGCTGGAATTAATCGATTTAAATCCGATTAATTTCTGTTCGGTTTTTTCTAGCAAGGTAGAGCTTCTTTTTTTGCGTGGCATCAATGAATACTTTTTACTAAACTCTATCTTTCTAGGGTGTCTCAATAAGGCAATGTAGCGGTTCAGTAAAGCTTACAAAATAAAGTATTTTTTGTAATAAGATTTGATTTTTAAATCAGTAATTACACGAAAATAGATAACAAATCGTTGAGAACGGACTTGCGTTGTGGACGAATAGACTTGTGTTGTGGACGAACGGACTTGCGTTGTGAACGAATGGACTTGCGTTGTGGACGAATGGACTTGCGTTGTGGATGAATGGACTTGTGTTGTGGACGAATGGACTTGTGTTGTGGACGAATGGACTTGCGTTGTGGATGAATGGACTTGTGTTGTGGATGAATGGACTTGTGTTGTGAACGAATAAGAGAGACGCGATAAATCGCCGTCTCTACAAAGCGTTAATTTTTATGAAAAAAACCCGATGCGAACCGAATTGCACGCGATCGAGAAAAGTGTCACAAATACACCATATTGTAGAGACGCGATTCATCGCGTCTTCTTCCTTCCCATCATTTACATAGCGCGAATAATTCCGAGTTTTTTGGGTTGGCAATTACATCAATGCAAAGCAATAATTACATAAATTTTTGTATCAACCAAAGATGTAATCATGAATCATTCCGATCCTCAACCAGAAAACAACAAACCCAAATACAAAGGTAAATATCGAATTGAATCAACCCGTTTGCCAGCATGGAGTTATGCCAGCAATGCCGGATATTTCATTACTATTTGCACCGACGGGAAAAAATGCTTTTTTGGTGAGGTTGTAGAGGGCGAAATGCAGCGATCGCCAATTGGAGAAATTGCTCATAAATTGTGGTACGAGATTCCTAATCATTTTTCTAATTGCCAGATAGATTCGTTTTGCGTCATGCCTAATCATATTCATGGGATTTTGGTTATTAATCAAATACGAGAAGAAGGCGTGATCAATCCACGAACACAAGAAGAAGACGCGATGAATCCACGAACACAGGAAGAAGACGCGATGAATCGCGTCTCTACAAGTGAACGGGGGGATATTCAACGGGGTGGGGTTACTGGGTTATTTAATCCGATGTTATCTAAAAATTCCCTTTCTAAAATTATTAGATGGTACAAAGGACGATGTACATTTGAAATTAATCAAATATATGAAGGTTTTGGATGGCAAGAAAGGTTTCATGACAAGATAATTCGTAATGAATTCGCCCGCGATCGCATTAGACAATATATTATCAATAACCCAATCAATTGGGAACACGATTGCGAACAACCACCCCATCCCCCCTTGTAGAGACGCGATTCATCGCGTCTTCTTGTATTTGATTCATCTATTTACGCGTATACCGATGTTTCACCCCAACTGGGAAATATTCAGCATCCCCCATTGCCGCTAATGCAACTTGTGGTGTTTGATATTCTGCGGGAACATAATTAGCAAACTCGCTATTTAGCCGTAGCAGTTGTGAAAGAATAGAAGATGCGATCGCTTCTCTTTGATCTTCACTACCCTCAACCCCTGGCGCTAATTCCACAACCACAGATAAAAATCGATTTTTGTCTGCATCTTCCTTCACCTGCAACACAAATTTACCTGTCACCCATTCTTGAATTCCTGGTTGTTCCAATCCCACTGTCACATTTTCTGGATAGATGTTTGCGCCAAAGTAAGAAACTGTAAAGTTAGAACGCCCGAAGACATAAACGAAAGGTAATGAGTGAACACCTCTGGCTGAATTCTGACTCTCATTCTGTAACTCTGCAACAGGATCGAATCCCCATTCTGCTAAAAATTGCAGCATGGCATCATAACTAATGATACCGCCAGTATCCAAGATGTCATAACGCACCAATGGAACACCGTTATCTCCAGAAAACAGCAATGCACCATCTTGAACTTCAAAAAAGCGGCTGCAAGGATCGTACTGTACTAATGTGGGTAAACGCGATTCACCAAACAAAGCCCTAGCTGCATCGGGATTTTCTGCCAAAAAACGACGAATGCAAATACTTAACGGGGTTTCATTGCCCAAAACTCCTGCATCCGCAGTGCCGTAAAGCGATGCAAAATCATAGCAGGGATTTTGCGAACCAACTCGTTTACCAACTAAACTCCGCCATTCTTCGCTGAATACTTCTCCCGCCATGACAAATTTAATCTGATATTCCTGCCACTCCACACCACGAGCAATTCCAGTATCAATGACATCTTTCAAAAATGGCGGGTATCCCAAAAGTACCACTTGCTCGAAAGCAGAACCTAATTCTTGCACAACTCGCAATATTTCTTCTTTGTTGTTACCTGGAGTAATTACAGTCAGGGGATAACCTTTACTAGCAAGATAGCGACAGCAATTGGTGGTGAACATTCCACCTACCCAAGTGCCTAAAGTGAAACAAATTACAGCTAGAGTACGTCTAGCATCTGTATAAAAACTATCGTGAAAAATCTGTTCAAAACGTGTGGCGATTTGGAGTTCATCTGTGAAAAAACGAGGCCAAAATGTCGGTTTCCCACTGGAACCAGAGGAAGCGGCTATCATATCACACCCTGCCAATTGTCCGTTGCGGCACAAGTCAGCTAAAGGATAACGCAGTATATAATTTTCTTTAGCGATCGCTGGCAGTTTTTGAAACTCCTCCAAGCTTTGAATAGTCGCAGGATTAATTGCTCTTGCTGCTAAAAAAGCCTTGTAGGCGGGTACGTTAGCCGCCACATCATGAAATAAACTCAAAGCTACTGAAGTTTGAGTGTTAAGGTGCTGTTGCAGTTGAGTTTCTAAAGGGGTAGAAAGAAAATCTTCAAATGCTTTAATTGCTCGCTGCTTTTGTGATTTCCAGTTCATGATGCTTGTTATTTATCCTGAAGTAGAGCCAACACCGTTAATTACTGCGAGTATTTATTTTAGCTTTTATCTAGTACCAGTAAAATCCCATTAAGAAGGGTGTGGGGAATAGTACTTGGTTAATAATTTTGAACTCAGAATCTGGTTTTGATAAAAGGGTAAAAATTTTTCTTTGCATTACCCTTGCCCTTTTACTTTTAACCGAAAAATAATGTTAGTATATAAATATACAAAAATATTGTTCTTTATATTAATCTACATTCCTGACGATAGGAACATCCTACCCCCAAGGTTTGGTAAGATATCCGAAAATAAGAGTATACCTGTTGTAGTCATTCAATAAAATCTTAATTTATCCTTGGGCACCATGCAGGTCTATTGCAGCAAACAACACACAAACGATAATGGTAACCGCTTTTGTATCCTTTGCGGTGAACCATTACCTCTTGCTGTGGGACAGGTTATAGATAATCGCTATCAAATCATACGTCAACTAGGTCAAGGTGGCTTTGGACGCACTTATTTGGCGGAGGATAAAAAGAAATCGCATCAAACCTGTGTGCTGAAGGAATTTGCACCCCAAGTACAAGAAAAACAAGATTTACAAAAAGCCAAAGAGTTATTTGAACGAGAAGCCAATGTCCTCAAAAAACTCCAGCATTCTCAAATTCCGCGTTTTCACAGTTCGCTACAAGTGAAAATAGGTACTAAAGATTTTTTCTTTTTAGTCCAAGATTATGTAGATGGCGACAATTTTGACCAATTATTAGAACAGCGTCGCAGTCAAGGAAAAGCCTTTAGTGAAGAGGAAATAATTACCCTACTGCAACAAATTTTACCCGTATTATCCTACATTCACTCACGGGATGTAGTTCACCGCGATATCTCTCCCGATAACTTGATTTGGCGGCGTTCTGATAATCTGCCAGTGTTGATTGATTTTGGTGGCGTCAAACAGTTGCCAGCTTCTCAAGGTTTTTGGCGTACTCAGCTGGTTGGAAATAACACTTTGCTTGGTAAAAAAGGTTATGCTCCAGAGGAACAGCTACGCCAAGGAAAAGCATTTTTTAGTAGTGATTTATACTCTTTAGCTGTAACTGCATTAGTGTTACTAACGGGGCAAGAACCGCAAAAATTATACGATAGCTATCAGGGAATTTGGTACTGGGGCAAGCAAATCCAAGTCAGTCCCAAACTAGAGTCTGTGTTAAAAAAGATGCTGGCTTATAAACCGAGCGATCGCTATCAACGAGCCGAGCAGATCCTCAAAGATTTACCATCGCTCAATGCAACTAAACCTCCAGCAAATTATATTACCAAGATTAAAACGATGGTAGTTGCTCCTGGAAAACAACGCGCCAGCGCTATTATCAGTAGATTCCAAAACAGAACCCAAGCAATCGCTAAACCGGCATCTTTCCCTGTTTGGATTCGTCCTTTTGTGATGAGTCTTGGTGGTACAGCTTTAGTCGTCTTAACTGGTGCAGGTGCTTGGGCAGTGGTAAACGCAGTCATTCGCGGCGTATCTTCAATTACCATACCATCTATATCTTTACCGCAAATTCCCCAATTACCCAATCCTAGCAGTCAACCAGTCAGCGATCGCGGCACAAGTGGCAACCTCCAAGAAATTATCAGTCGCCGCCAAAAGCTACAAATTAGCGAAGGATTTTTTACTCGCTTCGTAGATGATATTTTTTATACAAAAAATTCCCAGTTAAAGGGGCGTAGCCTCTCCTCAAAACCTGAAGATGCTCGTTTACGAGATGAGTGGTACCGCCTCGCTGACCAGTTTTTGAATAAAGTAGAACAAGCTAATCTCAGTACAGCAGCACGTCGCAAACTAGGAACTTACACTACACAAGATTATGAAAGATGGAGACGACAAGCGCGAGCTGGAGAATTCGGAGACTATACAATTGATCGGTTGAACAAAGAAACAAATGAAAAATTTGATCGCTTGTTTCCTGACCAAGACCGTGGGAAACTCAATCAGCAAACTTTCGGTCAAATTTGGTATGCGATGGCAGCCGATCGAATTGATAAAGTAAAATCTGGCAATTAACGTGACTGGGAACGCAAAGACGCGGAGAATGACTAATGACTAATGACTAATGACTAATGACTAAATTATATTGTTCTAAAGGACATGAAAATTCCCCAGGTAGTCGCTTTTGTCTTCAGTGTGGTGAGAAGTTGGATACGCCTATGAGTTATGGTATACAAGCAGGATTAACTTTAGGCGATCGCTATGTGATTGTGCGTCAACTCGGTCAAGGTGGCTTTGGACGCACTTATTTAGCTGAAGATGTTAACCGCTTCCGCGAACTTTGTGTTTTAAAAGAATTTTCTCCCCAAGTCCAAACCGCTTACGTTGTCGAAAAAGCTGAAGAACTTTTTCAAAGAGAAGCAAGTGTTCTCTATCGGCTACAACATCCCCAAATTCCCCGCTTCCGAGAACTGCTTCGCACTAACTTACAGGGCAGAGAATATCTGTTTTTGGTGCAAGATTATGTAGAAGGGGAAACTTACAACTCTTTATTAAATACCCGGACAAAGCAAGGTTTACGCTTTACAGAAGCCGAAGTCCGCCAATTGTTGCAGCAAATTTTACCAGTGTTGGAGTACATCCACTCAATAGGCGTAATTCATCGAGATATTTCTCCAGATAACTTAATACTTCGCACTTTTGACCAACTACCAGTATTAATTGATTTTGGCGGTGTTAAACAAGTAGTAGCAACTGTAGCTTCACAATATTACCAACCCGGCGCAGTCGCTTCTTCCCCATCACCAACCCTATTAGGTAAAGTAGGATTTGCTCCCCCAGAACAGATGCAAACTGGGTTGGTGTCTCCCCACAGTGACTTGTATGCCTTAGCTGCCACAATGTTGGTTTTACTGACAGGGAAACTACCACAAGAATTGATTGATAGTTATAATTTAACCTGGCAATGGCGACGAGAAGTTAGCCTGAGTCCTCTTTTAGGACAAGTATTAGATAAAATGCTAGCTGCCAGACCAGGCGATCGCTATCAATCAGTCCGTCAAGTACTCGAAGCCCTCAACTCGCCCCCAGTGAGCTATCCCGCGACTCAATACCCCACTCCCGCCCCGCCAGAACCCACATCCGCCACCGTCGCCATCTCCCCTCCTCCCCCATCTCCCCATCTCTTGGTAGGTGAGCAAAGCCGAACCGCATCTCCCCCATCTCCTCAGCCCACAAGTTCCTGGACACCAACCAAAACCTTCCTAGCAGCACTGGCAGCAGTTACTACAGCTGGATTAATTTTCTGGGGAGTGAGTAGCAACCGCAATGGAGGGAAAGGTGAACCTAGCCCCACACCCAGCCCAATCCCAACCAGTAACCAGCCAGTCGATCCCTTAGCGGAATACTCACCAGCCGAACGTCAGCGTAAACAACAATTAAGCGATCGCCGTCAACAGTTGGGCATTGACGAGAAGTTTTACATTAACTTAGTGAATCAAGTTTTTTGGGACAGAAATCCCAGTTTACGCGGACGGACTCTTAGCAACGGTTCCGAAGATGAGAGTTTGCGGGCAGAATGGGATAAAACAGCATCAGAATTGCTGGAAAAGCTAGCACCACTGAGTTCAAATACACGTCGGCAATTAGGAACTTATACAACTGCTGAACGCGATCGCTGGAAAGTCGAAGTCAACCGCATCAATGTTGGTAGCCGTTCTTTGTACGATTTGGGAGATGCAGCTTTTTTAAGTGTATTCCCTGAGCAACGCGATAAAAACTTTGCAGAACAGCCCATTGGACAAGTTTGGTACGGATTTGTGAGTGATAAACTCAGTGCGATCCTCGCTGGTAGTGCTTTCCAGAAACTTGGCTTTGATCCTGGTGCGATCGGCAAAACAGTCAGTGGTACTCTGCAACCTGGTGGTGGTAAAGTTTTCATTGCTGAACTTGCCAAAGAGCAATCTTTAGAATTAAAGCTACAAGCGAATTCCCAAGTTTTGTTATCAGTTTATTCACCCTCTGGCAAAATCAAACTTTTAGAAGATTCTACCCGGCGGACTTTATCAAATAAGTTACCAGAAAACGGTTTTTATGAGTTTGTCGTTGTTTCCACAGCATCCAAACCAGTAGACTATCAACTCACCATTACAACCCAAACTCCCACTCCACCTGCATCTCCGACACCAACGCCTACAGAAACACCCACAGCGACACCAACTCCAACTCCGACGCCAACTCCAACGCCAACGCCAACGCCAACTCCCACAGAGACCCCCACACCTGAACCTACACCTACGCCTAGTGCTGAGGTGACGCCCGAAAGTAATTAAGATAGGACTTAATAAATAACAGTAATAATGCGTAAATAAGCCTAATTGTCAGGATTGAAAAATCTCTAGTGTAAACTGACAAAATATCAGGATGCGTTAGAAATAAGTATGACGCACCCTGATGTACTTTACTTATCGTCTCGCACAGGCAACGGCATGTCCAGAATCTCCATCAGCAAATCCAGACGAGAGGGACGCGTTAGGAGTGGGACAAGGTTTGGCAAGCTGTAGTAGTCACCCTCAAAGGTGAAAGTATCCACAGGTGCTTGCTGCTGCTTGAGTTGACTCTCCACCCAGTTGTAATGAGTACCCACACGGACAATCACCACATTAGGCATGACTGCAAACTCTCGGCAATAGGTCTTGTAGACTTCACCGAAGTAAGGAGCTGCATTTTCGCCTTCATCCGTCACCAGAATAATCTGGTCAACAACCTGCTTCTTCTTCCGCATTGCTTCCAACGCAGAACCGATACTAGTACCACCACCTGCGTTGATGTGCTGAAAAGCACGCTCCCAGTCGGTTAACTCGTTGCCCTTTGCCGTGACAGCGTAAGGAATGGTGTCGAAGGCGTAGACAAACAGTTCTGCTTGAGTGATACCAGAGATGAGGGCAGCGAGTTGCTTACCGATCGCGATCGCATTCTCCATTGAACCAGACTTATCTACCAGTAAGGCAGTTGGACGAGCGATCGCACCACGTCGTTTCACCTGTTCGTTGGTCACTTTTTCCAAACGTGCAACGGTGTCTGCATCGAAATCTGCGGTGTCTGCGGCAATCTGGGCTTTGAATGCTGCAACACGCCCACTCTTAGATGCTTCTTCCAGCTTAGAATCAATCAGCTTTTTGACTTGTGGGTGATCCATTGCACCTCTAGCTTGGAGTGACTTGAGGTTATTAATCGCTTCCTGGGGAGACATGCTGTTGATTAACGCCACCAGCACAACCGGTGTGAGTTGTTTGATTGTACCGATCGCGATCGTATAGGGAATATTGAACTCCACAATCAGCCGCGCTTGTTCTGCGGCACTTTCCGCTTTAGCAAGCCGCTTGAGGATATCTGCTAACGAACCCTCTGGAGGAGTATCACGGAACAGAATCGCATTTGCTCGTTCATTTGGTTTGATGTGCAGCGAAGCATAGAGGTGCTTCATTGCCTTACGACCCCGCAGCGCAGCGCGATCGAACAAAGCGGGATTGCTTTCCCGTGTCTTCAAGTAACGCCGCACAGCAGTCCGAGCCGAACGAGGCAGTTTATTTTGCTGCTGCTTCATAAAGTCCACTACACGCGCCACTTGATAAGGTGGAAACTCTTGCAGCATGATAAATCCGGCGTCGCGGTGTTCAACCAAATTGCTAGTTAGCAAGTGAGCAACAAACACTTCCTTATGGTCGCGGACATCACCATGACGCTGATACCAGACTGCCAGGTGTCCGTAGAAAATAGGATCGAGTTCAACAATTAACTTGTGAATTTCTGCGACTTGCTCAAGTTTGCGGTGAGGGGTTGTCAGCAAACTGTTGAGCATTTCCAAGCGCAGGTCACGTTCTGCGGTATTCATAATAACCTCCTCTAATTGTGATGCATGAGGAGGCAGATGTTGTATGCGGGGCGATCAAGTCACCGCGCAAGTTGTAGAAGCATTGTGTATAACTTATTCAGAGTTATGTAAGCTTCTGCGATCGGGGCGCGACAACAACTGCCAAGGTATTGGGTATTGGGGATTGGGGATTGGAAAATAGGATTTTTAATCTATCTTAATTCCCCAGTCCCCATCCTCTTACGTCAGAGAAACAACTGCTCCTCTTTCCTCTAGCTGTTGCTTGAGAATTTCAGCTGCTTCTTGGTTCATTCCTGTCTGAACTACTTGAGGCAGAGATTCCACAAAGTCTTTTGCTTCTTTGAGTCCCAGCCCAGTCACCGTCCGGATGACCTTGAGTAAGGCAATCTTTTTCTCTGCTGGAATCGATACCAACAAGACATGAAATTCCGTTTGAATCTGCGGTTGAGTTTCATCCTCATCTCGCTTGTCAATCTGAAGGAATTTAGGCGTGGATATATCGACATTGAAAGTTGCTTCAATTTGCTTTACTAATTGAGCGGTTTCACTAACATTTAGAGACTTGATTTGTTCTAAAATTTCTAAACTTTTCACAGTCATTGCAGTCTCCAATCATACCAGATTAGAATAATCAATATTATTTTTAATTCAATCAAGCAGGTTTGTAATTAAGACTTTTAATCCAAAATCTAAAATCCAAAATTGGATCACTTCGTGCAAGTTGAAAAAGCTGTTGATTCACACACGGGATTTGAACCCGTAGTTGCTTGATCTTGATTCAAGTGCCTTACCAATTCGGCTAGTATGTAAGCTTTCTCGGTTAGGGCACGAAGTGAAAATTTTAGTTCTGATAAATTTGATTTAAAATAAATCGAATTTCTTTCTTACTACACTGCCGTTTACTAACAGCGTAAATTCTTCTACCTTTATGCAATAACGCGGCATAATGGTGAATGAAACCTTTAAGAACATCTGTGACATAATTAGTTGGTGGCGGTGGAAAATCCTCAAAGGTAATTAGATACCAAATATCATTCAGTTTGTGATATTGATGATATTCATCAACAATCAGAACATCAATTTGCTCTGAGTTTTGCTCCTGCTTTCGAGGCTTTTTTCGATTGCACAAAGTATTCCAGTCTGAGGATGAATGTAAAAGCGATCGCCATAGCCTCGATCTAACTGATATCGATAACCTTGGTAAGACTTTCTATAGACATTACCATCAGTTATTTCCACATGCCGTTCAACGTAGTCCCAAAGATGACCAATAACATGTTGTCCTGCCATTGTTTTGGTATCTAATCGTTGACACAGTTCGCTATAAACGTCATTCCACGGCTGTCCAACTTTTGAGCGCAAAAACCGACGCAAGGGGCCGAGATGATCTGAAAGATGTTTCGATTTGTTTCTTGGTTTAATCAGGTAGGGATTTAATAATCCGTCATCACTCGCTTCTTTAGTGAGTTTGTCTAATTGCTTTTTAAAACCAGACAATTTTTTGAGGCTAATTCTCCTACCACCACGAGGACGCTCAATCACAATTTCGCTCAAACGATGTTCGCTCATATCTCATATTGTTTAAATATAGTTCTACCGATCGAGTTTTGATTAAACATAAGTTTGCGAACATCATTGAACTCACCTCCAAATTAATAATCGAGTCAGGGTTGATAGATAAATACAATTTAAATAATAGGAATTCCGCACAAGTTAGCAAAGCAATTTTCACAGTTGCCTTTACCAATTTGGCTACGCTCCCATAAGTGGAAGCGACAGGAATCGAACCTGTATATCCGTTGCCGGATAGTAGTGTGTAGGCTTTACAAGTTAGGGCGCGGAATTAATTCTTAAATAAAACCGTGCAAGTTTAAGAAGCTTTTTACAGCTTACGGCCGCTCTTACCAACTATTGGCAGTGGGCACGTATGGTAAATCTGCGAGAGATTTATAAATCATACAACGCTTGTTCGATCGCTCGAATTTTACTACCTTAGGACCGTTATAAATGTGTATGTATGCTTCTTTTGTCAGGGCACGGAAACTAAACATTTTAACCGTAGACAGCTTCAGGACGGACGATTAAATCCCCACTGGGACGCCGATCGACTACGTAAGCAGAAAGGCGATCGCTATTTACATCTAAATGCCGCGCAACCTGTTCCTTTACTGCCATATCATTCATACTTGCTGTAATTCCCAGTTGTGTTTCTACAATATCAACAGAACGTCCTTCAAATCGAATATGAACCATCACAATCACCTCTTTTGTAATTACGAATTACGAATTATTTAGTGGATCTGATCGGAATTGAACCGATACCTTCCCTGTGAGAGTTGCACTCACACCTCGTACAAGTTGAAAAAGCTGTGGTAACACCGCAGGAATTGAACCTGCACTTATCGTTTTAGAGACGATCGCTCTACCTTTGAGCAAGTATGTAAGCTTTTTCTGTCAGGGCACAAGTGAATCCGGGCGCTCTACCATTAGAGTTACAGACCCAAGTTTGCGAAAATTAATAGAAATTATTCTTTTCTTTTTTTTGCCTTTTAACTTTTGTACAGACGCGATTAATCGCGTCTCTACTTTTGCCTTGTTTGGTCAGTGGAGTCGTCGGGAATTGAACCCGAATCCTGCAACCGTCCGTTTGTTGGTTTCGGAGCAGTCGAACGCCAATCGCGACCCCAAAAGTTGTAATTAGCTATTCAGTTTTCTTGGTTCTGAGATGTTTTAGTTTTACCTCTTGGGGAGGCTTTTGTATCTATACTACATTTGTAATACATAAAATACATCGTGTCAAGGGGATACTACAAAATTTTTGGGAAAATCAGAGAACCAGCAGTATGAATCAAGAAAAAGTTTTAATTGTTACAATTTATTAGCAGGGTATTAACGGAGGTTATGAGAGTTAGCAGCCCAGGAGCATACCATTTTAAGGATTACTCCAACAGAACTAAAGTATAAAACCAGCTATAGTTAAAAAAATATTATTTTTTTGTAGAGAAAAATATAAGAGTATAAAATTTTCGCTTGGTTGGTTTAATCAATTTTGAGGAAAAACAGCTAATGTTGAAAATTTGTGTAACTTTTTTGTGTGCCATCTTCCTGAGCTTTAATATGGCGATCGCTAACGCTTGGGCAACTGGTCAATTTTCTCAAACCTGTCAGAACATTAGTGTTGAGGGTTCAACCTTAACGGCTGATTGCCAAAATGCGGATGGATATACTGTTTCTACAACTACTATCGACTTAAATCCATATATCAGCAATCTGGATGGAACCTTAAGTTGGGATGGAGATAAATTTGCTCTCACCTGCGACAATATTGGTTTAGCTGGTAGAAACAGACTCCGTGCTGAATGCGAAAGAGCAGACGGAGAAACATTAGGAACATATATCAATCTTGATGAGCATCTTGCCAATATTGACGGTCAGCTAAAGTTTGAATAATTTAGAACAGTCACGATCTTCTAATCCCAAATTGGAAAAAGAAGTATTAGGGACTTCCAACCCATCAATTATCCAATCTTGTGGGGTAAGTATCTTATCCGCCCTTTATTGCAGGCAGCCGAGACGCCCACCCCACAATTAGTAATTGGATAATCTCAGGGTGCAATCTACTTGAAAAAAGGCAGAATATATATGTCAGACCAGTTTACGTTTACCGTCACCAATAATACCGATCTAGCAATTACAGAGTTATGGGCATCTCTTGATGATGATGAATGGTCTCAATTTACCCTTTCTGAAGAAGGGATTCCCGTCGGTGAAGCAGTAACAATTGCTTGGGCAGAATATACGAATGATTCGCCCTGTGAATGGTACATCTCTGCTGTATTTGAAGATGAATCAGAAAGTGAGTCAGCCTTATTTAACTTCTGTGAAGAACCAGATCTAGTATTTGGATAAATTTCCTTGCAGTAATGCCAAAATTTTAGGGGTGGTTATACAACCACCCCTTTATTCCCCTCATAATTAGAATTTAATTCCAGCACCCTTTGTAGGATGTATATTTTACTTTGAAATATTAACTAAATTTTCAATTTGAGAACTAGCCAAGGTTGGTGCTGTAAAAATACGTGAGTAGAGACTTGATGGTTGTTGATGAGCAACAACTGGTAGAACTTGGCGAGCATGGGCGGCTAACTCTACTGCCTTGACATCATAAGTCTGCGTTACCAACTTGGGATAGAACCCGATACCAATGATTGGTAGCAATAAACAAGCGGTAATGAACAGTTCGCGGGGTTTGACATCAGATATTACAGCATCCAAGTGTAAGTCTTTGTTTTGGTTACCGTAGAACACTTGACGCAGCATCGACAGTAAGTAAATTGGTGTCAAAATCACGCCAACTGCTGATAGCAGCACCACTACAACTTTGAAGCTAGAACTGTAAACATCACTGGTGGCGATACCTAGAAATACCATCAACTCACCAACGAAGCCACTCATTCCTGGTAAAGCGAGAGAAGCCATTGAGCCAGCGGTAAACAGAGCAAAAGTTTTGGGCATTACCTTCGCTATTCCACCCATTTTATCCATCATCAAGGTGTGGGTGCGATCGTAAGTGACACCGGATAAGAAGAACAAGCTAGCAGCAATCAAACCGTGAGAAACCATTTGTAGTACAGCGCCGCTGATGCCAAGTTCTGTGTAGGAGGCAATTCCAATCAGCACAAACCCCATGTGGGCAATTGAAGAATAAGCCAAACGACGCTTGAGATTGGTTTGAGCAAAGGCACAGCAAGCACCGTAGACAATGTTAACTACACCTAAAATCGCCAGCACTGGAGCAAAGTAAACATGAGCATTAGGCAGCATCTCAACATTGATGCGGATGAGAGCGTAACCACCCATTTTCAACAACACACCAGCTAATATCATGGAACCAGGTGCTGATGCTTCACCGTGAGCATCGGGTAGCCAAGTGTGCAAGGGGAAAATTGGCAGTTTTACACCAAAGGCAATCAAGAAACCCGCGTAGACTAATAGTTCAAGAGCTTTGGGATATTCTTTCATTCCCAGAGTCGCCATATCAAAGGTGACTGTATCTCCTGAGAAGACAAGTGCAAAACCCGCTACCAAAATGAATATTGAAGCAGCAGCGGTGTAAAGAATGAATTTAGTAGCTGCATAGCGACGGTTTTGTCCTCCCCAAATGGAAATCAGCAGGTAAACCGGCACTAACTCGATTTCCCACATCAGGAAGAACAACAGCAAATCCTGAGCAACAAACACGCCAAGCTGGGCGCTGTACATCGCCAGCATCAAACCATAAAATAATCGCGGCTTGTTGGTAACTTTCCAAGCCGCGAAGATTGCGAGGGTATTGATTAAGCCTGTTAGAAGTACTAAGGGCATCGATAAACCATCAACCCCCACAGCCCAATGTAAACCTAACTGCGGTACCCAAGGATAGTTTTCTATCAGTTGGAGTGTTGAACTTTGGAAGTCGTACTTATACCAAAAGGTATAAATCATCAATGCGAAATCTGCGAAAGCAACTCCTAAACCGTACCAACGAACGGTTCTACCTTCTTTATCTGGGATTAGCGGGATGGCTAAGGCAGCCACCAAGGGCAGGGCAATTATGGCTGTTAACCAAGGAAATTCCATAGCATTCATCACTTCTGACAATCAATTTCACTTTTCGCTTTTAATTACATTATATTAAGCAATTTGTACTTTTGTAAACGCGATCGCTCTTGAAAAGATTAAATTTTAGATTTAGATAGTAATAAATACTTATCCATAGCTGCTGTTGCCCATTGTAAATGTAAAGTTTTGCAACGTCAACAAAAAACGGCGGCTAATGCCACCGTCCTAAGTTATGGTTTAGTCTGATTTTTGCTTGATGAGTGTTAGCTGAGATTTTAAACAATACGGTTGACAATCGTCCAGACTTCACCATCTGAGCGGACATAGGGAACGGAGATTGTCTTGAACCCAGTAATGAAGGGTTTGTAATAAACTTGCCAATACATAGGACTAAGCTCATCAGCGCAACGTTTGAGTAGCCTGATTTCTGTAGCTAGTTCTGCTGCGAGTTGATTAATGCGTTGAGCATGAACTTGAGCTACTTTTTTCGCTTCCTCTAACTGCTGCTGTTGGGTAAGTTGTTTTGATTCAATTTGCCAACGGGCTAATTGGGCTTGTTTTTGCTGTAGTTGCAATTCCAGCGCTGCAACTGCATCATCTATGCCCTTGAGTTCAGCAGATAATTGGGGATTTTCTCTAGCTTGGCGACGGTAAGCCTCAACCATTGCCAAAGGTGAATCATTTTCGCCAGATATTACATTATTAATAGTGAGCGCAGTGCGTTCTTGCTGGAGAGCCTGAATTTGAGACTTAAGCACCACTATTTCAGTTTGAATTTGATCCATAAGTGTGGGTGGGGACTGGGGACTGGGGGAGATGCAGTTTGGCTTCTCTGCGAGACGCACTCGCGTTCGCTCACTGACCGGGAGATGAGGAGGCAGGGGAGCAGGGAGCAGAGGGGAAAGAGGTTTCTCCCCCTGCCCCCTGCCTCTTCCCATGCCCAATGCCCATCTTCTAACTTTTTGCGCCTTGGATATCCAGAGAAAGCGATCGCACATTGGCTATAATTCCTTCTTGTTCCCAAGTACTGGACATCGCTGCTTCCACAGCTTCTGAGTGTAACTCATCCGTCAAAGCTAACAGTGTCGGACCTGCACCACTAATCACCATGCCATAAGCACCAGCTGTTACAGCTGCTAAATTGACAGCATCGTAACCAGGAATTAAAGCTTTGCGATAGGGCTGATGCAATTTATCTTGCAAAGCCGTCTTTAACCATTCTGCTTTACCAGTTTCCAAGCCACGCAATAATAAACCCAAGTGTGCAGTGTTGAAAATCGCATCTGCACGAGTGACTTCCGTTGGCAGAACCCGCCGTGCTTCTGAAGTGGAAAGTTCAAAATTAGGAATAGCTACAACTGGTATGATATCTTGATGCCAAGGAACATCACAAATTTCCCAACCTGCGCCACCGGAAGCAGCCAGCCGACATCCACCCAAAAAAGCTGGAACTACATTATCAGGATGTCCTTCCATTGCGATCGCTAATTCCATCACTTGCGACTGACTCATGGGCGAACCCTCAAGTTGATTCGCCGCAACCAACCCACCCACAATTGCAGTCGCGGAACTACCCAAACCCCTCGCTAGCGGTACACCTAGTTGAATTTCAATTTTCACCGATGGCGGTGTCTGCTCTATATGTTGATAAAATCTGATAAATGCTTGGTAGAGGAGATTGCTTTCATCAGTTTGTACTCGTTGGGCTTCTTCACCTGTAACAGTGATAATTAACCCCCCCTCTTCTACACGAGTGAACTTGAACTGATTATAAAGCTTTAAAGCTGCACCAATGCAATCAAAACCTGGCCCCAAATTAGCAGTTGTGGCGGGAACGGTAACAGTGACACCAGAAACAACAGACATCTGCAAATACTCCCTAATCAATCAACCAGCATCCCACATAAATGACCCCTAATTAGAGATAATATGCATTTGACACTGCTTGATTGCTTGGAAATTTTTTATACTAAATCCACATTATTATAGCGATTTTTAATTGGGTGTAATACAGTAGGGGCGCATAGCTATGCGCCCCTACCAAGTGTTGCATTCAAATGAGAATTGCTACGATATTTTCCCTATATAGCAATACTTTGTGCAATTCGGGAAGGGAGAAGGTAAGTGTAAGGCTGAGAAACAGATGCGTTGCGAACGGATATTTTGGTTTCGATTTCTTGAAGACTTGTTTGGAATTTCTGGAATGCCTGTTTTGCCATAGGTTCCGAGAAAGGATTTGTCAAAGTCACAAGAGATTTGCTGGAGTATGGAGGCGCTATAGTTAAAAGCTTCACAAGAACGATTTGCACAATAGATTGAAAGCGTTTTGGTAACCTTTGAGCGAGTGTTACTTTGTTTTCACTTTCAGGTTCAAATAGATCCAAGAATGGCTTATAAACAGCAAATGGGTTATTAGGAATCCATGCAGCATAGTCATATTGACCAAAATTGACGGCTGAATGCTGAGCCGTTGCCGTAAAAATAATGTTGGTAGCAATCTCAATCAAATCATCTAATGTATTCAGCTGGTTAGATTTATCAGGAGTCAACAGCCCTTTGATATTGCCATTATTGATCAGTTCCTCTTTCCAGCTTTGAAGTTGCCGATCGCCAATGATTTCTGCATCATTTTTGTAGTGCGATCGCAAAACATCGTCTACATAGTTTTTGATAGCGTCCCAGATTAATAATGCATCGTCACGATAGTAGTAATTTGGTAATTCATCAACCTGACGTGCTACCAAGTTATATGGCAAAGCTAGCTCGTAAAAATTCAATCCTTGTGCTTGATTTTCTGTTTCTCCATAGCTATGCTTTATGCCATTGTATCCTCTATTCAAAATCTCATTAGAACCGACATAACCCAATGAGGCTGTTTTATCAAATAAACGACCTCTGCCCAAGAATATATTACGAGCCATATCATTGATTGGCAAGGTGTTAAAAAAATGAGGCTTTAACAGTTGATATAAAATATGTTGCGGCGATAGTTTTCGGTTTGTACTGACTGCAAAAGGCTCAATAATTAGATGTGTGTTCAGCAAGTGGGAAAGCATCTCGTGGTAAGCAAGATCGGCACCAACTACGGCTAGCTTAGCTGCTGACCAGTGTTCCGGTAGCGAATTAGGGGTGAATATTTGCTTAATGTTCTCGTTTTTAGCGCCAGTTTTTTCCTCTAATTGTATGGCGACCGGAACAAGCTGTTTTTGGTCATCTACATAAAAAAGACAAATTGGAGACTGTAAATACCTTCCTAATTGATCTGCTAAATCAGCAGTGATAATCTTATTAAAGATTGGATAGTCTAAGATATAGAGACGGTTTTCTGCCAATGCTGATGTTAGATCGATATCCTTACCCCTAACTGGGTTAATTATTTCATTATTAACAGCAAAATTTCCGTTGGGATTAATATCTCCTGGCTGGCACTTGCGTATCATCACTGGATTCATGCCGTTCAGACGTTGGCGGCCAAATTCTATATCTGACTGCCAATTTTTAGCAACTTCTGGCTTTTGAAAAAATGTCCACGGTTTGAAAAATTCATCTAATTCTTCTAGATTATTCCACTTATTAAAATCAGAAAAAATTGTCAATAATCCTAAGTCTGCTGTGCCTGTAAAGACAATTTCACCTTTTTTAAACTTGTTCCAAAGGTAAGGAAATAAATGTATAAATTGCGCTGTAAGTAAACCTATTACACCTTTAATAGCAGTGAAAAGAAAAATGATGATTTTTCCGATGCTAAACCCTTCTCCTTTGGGAACACCTTTAACATGTCCAGGTAGATTCTCATAAGTTCGCTCCCATTGGTAACGGCTTTCTGGGTTCTGCAAATTTTTTTGATTCTTCTGATGATCGCCTAGTGCAGTGAAATCTTGATCTGTGGTTGTTTTAGAGTAATTCATTATTTAGAATTCCTGAACTCTCAACTACTAAAAAGGTAGCAAAGTGGAAACTTTAAGTATTTCAGGATTAATATGTTTTTTTTATGACTATACTTACGTATTAACTACCATAATCTTAAATTATGCTGGTTTTTCAGAGCGATTATTTAGTTGAAATTACTTAACTTGTTATGAGGTATTGTTTCGGTTTTAGCGATAATTACGCAAGATTGCGATCGCTTGGTGGCCTGACAAAATCAATCATCTTAAAGCTTTGCAATATAAATTATTCAAAAGTAACTTGGTTGTCTCACCGCTATTAAAACCAAGCCAATAGGGTGGGCAAATATTTACCCACCCTACAGGTTTAAGCGATAATTTATATGTAATTTTGTAAGATGAGCATTGCTCACCCTACTTTTGCTAGAAGTTATTGAAGTTAGCATTGGTGGAGATCGCCACTACCATTGCTCTTTTGTACAGAAATAGATTTGAAGCAGGTTATTTCAAAGTTCCTAAAATTGGTGTTAGCTCAGTTTCTGAGATTTTCGGAACCAATAATCTATTAGCATAAATCTGGGGATTTGTTTGCGAAACTATGGCATATGACTGACGAATACGAGCGTTAACTGCGACAGTCTTCACATCGTACATCTGCATAGCTACCTTGGGGTAGAAGCCAATCCCGATAATTATCAGCAGAAAACAGGCAGCGATAAACACTTCACGAGGTCTGGCATCCTCGTAGACTGCTTCTTCTGGCACGAGGCAGTCTGTACCAAAACAAACTGTTCCCTCATCTTCTCGATTTTCCAAACCCGCATTATTAATGTCGCATAGAAGTGCTGCGTCTTTACCATAAAATACCTGCCGCAGCATGGAAAGTAGATAGATAGGTGTGAGGATGACTCCAACTGCGGCGAGAAAAACCGTTACAGTACAGAAAGTTGAACTGTAAACGTCACTGGTTGTTATACCAAGGAAGACCGAGAGTTCGCCAGCAAAGCCGCTCATACCAGGAAGAGCCAGGGATGCCATCGCTCCAATTGTAAACAGAGCAAACACTTTGGGCATAGCTTGACCAATACCACCCATGTCTTTCATTACCATAGTGTGGGTGCGATCGTAAGTAACACCCGCTAAGAAGAACAGCACGGATGCAATCAAACCATGTGAAATCATCTGTAACATTGCGCCGTTGATTCCTAAATCAGTGAACGACGCAATACCCAGCAGTACAAATCCCATGTGTGAAATCGACGAATAAGCCAAACGTCGCTTCATATTAGTCTGAGCAAAAGAGTTCAATCCACCATAGATAATGTTGACAACTCCCAGAATAGCTAGAACCGGTGCAAAATAAATGTGTGCATCAGGGAGCATCTCAAGATTGAGGCGAATCAGCCCGTATCCGCCCATTTTGAGCAACACACCAGCTAAAATCATCGACACAGGAGAGGATGCTTCTCCGTGAGCATCAGGTAACCAAGTGTGCATGGGGAAAACAGCCAGCTTGACACCAAATGCAATCAACAACCCTGCATAAAGCAGCAATTGTAAACTAAGCGGGTATTCCTTCATGGCAAGTACGGTTATATCAAAAGACATATTACCGCCGCCGTATAGACCCATTGCTAGGGCTGCCACTAGGATAAATATTGAAGCTGCTGCTGTATAAAGCAAGAATTTTGTTGCTGCGTAGCGGCGTTTCTGCCCACCCCAAATGCACACTAGTAGGTATACGGGAATTAGCTCTACTTCCCACATGATGAAAAATAGTAGCAAGTCTTGGGCAACGAACACGCCTACTTGTGCAGAATACAGCACAAGCATCAGAAAATAGAAAAGGCGGGGTCGGTGATTAACTTGCCAAGCTGAAAAAATCGAGAGTGTGGTGACTAATCCTGCTAGAAGCACAAGTGGAAATGAAATTCCATCGACCGATACTGCCCAGTTCAGACCTAACTGAGGTACCCAGGCATAGTTCTCCACGAGTTGAAAACTAGCACTGCTCACATCGTAATGCTTCCAAAAGACGTAACACATCAAGGCAAAGTCTGCAATACCTACACCCAGTGCATACCAACGCACGCGCTTGCCGTCTTTATCAGGCAGCACAGGGATGAGCAGGGAAGCAATCAGTGGCAGCAAGACAATCGCGGTAAGCCAGGGAAATCGATCCGCTATCATCATGTGAGTAAGAAAAAATACTTATCTGTGGATGATGTCATTCTACTAAACTTTGTAACAATCTCTTAATAAGTCTTTACCCTATTTACGCATAAACGGATATACAAGTGCTTATATCAAGTTCGGATAATCACTTATTATTAAAATTTCTCCGCGTCCCCTTGTGCGTCAGTCCTAATGATAAGTCTTCACCCGAACATGATATTAGACGGTTGAGGTTTTGAGTAGATAACAATACCCGCTACCGTATTAGGAAAGGTAGCGGGTATTTCAGCTAAAACTTTGGAAAGTTATAAAGTAGTTAAGCTTAAGATCTCAAGTATGGAGGTGGGCAATACCTAAGAGATTACTAAAAGTTCTCGAAGTTAGCGATCGCATTCTTCATCTTATCTAAGACCTCATCCACAGATACAGCGCCCAATTCCCCAGAGGCGCGGGTGCGGATACTCAAGGTGTTGGTTTCCACTTCCTTGGCTCCCACGACTGCCATCACAGGTATTTTATCTTTCTCTGCGTTGCGAATGAGTTTACCCAAGCGATCGCCACTAGTATCCACCTCTGCACGGATACCTAATGCCCGCATCTTTGCTACTAGATCTTTAGTAAAATCTAACTGTGCTTCACCTACTGGCAGTAATCTCGCTTGTACTGGTGCCAGCCACAAGGGAAAATCTCCCGCATACTCTTCAATCAAAATACCAATCAACCTTTCCAGCGAACCAAAAGGTGCACGGTGAATCATCACCGGACGTTTGCGAGAACCATCTTCAGCAACGTACTCTAAATCAAAACGTTCTGGCAAAATGTAATCTACCTGCACAGTTCCCAATTGCCATTCCCGTTCTAGGGCATCACTGAAGATAAAATCGAGTTTCGGCCCATAAAATGCCGCTTCCCCGATTCCCTCAAAGTGTTGCATCCCCAAGGTTTCAACTGCACGCCGAATCGCAGCTTCGGCTTTGTCCCAAACTTCATCGTCACCAATATACTTATCACTAGCTGGATCGCGGAAACTCAATCTAGCTTTAAAGTTCTTCAGTTGCAGTTTATTGAACACCGATAAAATCAAATCCACCACGCTGATGAATTCGCTATCGAGTTGTTCTGGGGTGACGAACAAGTGAGAATCATCCACAGTAAAACCGCGCACCCGCGTCAAACCGCCCAATTCTCCCGATTGTTCGTAGCGATAAACAGTGCCGAATTCTGCAAACCGCAAGGGTAGTTCTCGATAGGAACGCAACTCGCTCTTATATATTTGGATGTGGAAAGGGCAATTCATTGGCTTCATGACGAAGCCCACCTCCTGTGCGGCCGCTTCTTCATCGTCCGCCATTAAGGGAAACATATCTTCTTTATATTTTTGCCAGTGTCCAGAGGTTTTAAATAAATCGACTTTGGCAATGTGGGGCGTTACTACAGGCAAATAGCCCCGTTTTAGTTGTTCCTGCTTTAGGAAGTCTTCTAAAATACTCCGCAACAGAGTACCTTTGGGCGTCCACAAGGGTAAACCCGGCCCTACTAAGTCAGAAAATATAAATAATCCTAGTTCTTTACCGAGTTTCTTATGATCTCGCCGCAAGGCTTCTTCTTTCCGCCGCTTGTACTCAGCGAGTTGTTCTGGACTTTCCCAAGCGGTAGCGTAGATGCGTTGTAGTTGGGCTTTGGTTTCATCCCCACGCCAATAAGCGCCAGCAACACTTTCTAATTCAATGGCTTTGGGGTTTAATTCACTGGTGTTTTCCACATGAGGTCCCGCACACAAATCCCACCATTCATTCCCCAAGTGGTAAATCGTGATTGGTTCCTGTTTAATATCTGCGAGGATTTCTAACTTGTAAGGTTCCTTAATTTCCTGAATCCGGCGTTCGGCCTCTTCGCGACTGACTTCTTCTTGAATAACTGGCAATTTGCGATTGATAATCTTGACCATCTCTTTTTTGATGGCTTTAAGATCGTTTTCGCTAAATGGTTCTGGGTTATCGAAGTCGTAATAAAATCCGTTTTCAATCCAAGGACCAATTGTAACTTGCGCCTTGGGAAACAGCTTTTGTACCGCCATTGCCATCACATGGGAAGCAGTGTGGCGAATCTTTTTTAGCTTCTGGGATTCGCTGGTACGCGGTAAATAAATTTTTTCAGGTTTTTCTGACTCTTCTGAAGGATTTGATGATGATTTTAGCGACATTGGCTGCTGAACCGTTGGCGAAGTGATTACAAAAAGGAATTGATTTGAATTTGTAAGCTTATTCAACTTTGACATCCTCCCTGACCTAAAGGTACAGGGATTCCTAAGACTCACGACTTAGGTTTCTGCTTCTTTCCCTTTCGACTACGCTCAAGGCAAGCCTTACGGGTTTTACTCAACTGCCTTTTAATCTCAAGATTATCGGGTCTTATGTTCGATCCACAGACTGACACTGCGAGTCCCGCAGCCAAAATATTCTTACTTGCATTTATATCTCGGTCGTGATGTGTGTCACATTTAGGACAATCCCACTCTCGAATATTTAATGGCATTTTATCTACTACGTAACCGCAAGTTGCACAACGCTTTGAGCTAGGGAACCATCGGTCTATTTTTATCAGTTCTCGTCCATACCACTGGCACTTGTAAGTTAGTTGCCTGATTAATTCACCCCAACTAGCATCTGAAATATGCTGTGCAAGAGAGGGATTTTTCTCCATATTCTTGATAGCTAAATTTTCAACTACTATCGTTTGGTTTTCACGCACTAGTTGGGTTGTTAGCTTATGTAAAAAATCTGAGCGAGAATTCGTTATTTTTGCATGAATTTTAGCAACCTTGCGTCGTGCCTTGTATCTGTTGTTAGAGCCTTTGTGCTTGCGAGATAGAGATTTCTGGAGTTGCCTAAGTTGAGAACGCAATCGTTTAAAGTGCTTAGGGTTGACGATTTTATCGCCATCGCTAGTAGCTATCAACGAAGTTATACCAACGTCCAAGCCGATAGATTTATCAGTCACAGGTAACGGCTTAATACCTTGGTTGTCTACAAGCAAACAAATGTGCCACCGTCCACTTGCGTCGAGTTTGACAGTTATAGTAGATGGTTGGCAATTAACTGGCAATTGTCTACTCCAGCGAATAGGCAAGGCTTGGGCACACTTAGCAAGCCAAATTTGTCCATCCTTCCACCGAAAAGCAGCCTTAGTAAATTCAGCAGAACCTCCATGATGCTTCTTTTTAAAGTTTGGATATTGAGCAAGTCCTGCCCAAAAGTTAGCAAAGGCTTTTTGTAAATTTCGTAATCCCTGCTGTAATGGCACACTGCTAACTTCATTCAGAAATTGCAATTCCTCTTGCTTTTTCCATTCAGTCAGCAACGAACTTGTCTTAAGGTAGTCGATTCTTTCAAGTCTATCGTACCAAGCCTCCGTTCTCGCCGCCAGCGCTCGGTTATAAACCAAGCGCACACATCCGATAGTTTTCCGTAACAAGGTTTCTTGTTCAGAAGTTGGGTAAAAACGATAGCGGAAAGCTTGCTCCATATACTTTGTAGATATTCCTTACATTATAGACTAGATACTGTAAAAGAGGAAATTAATATAAAGTCGTCCTTCCAGGACGGGGTTTTTAACCCAATTTTTTGATAACGGCATTGGGAATTGGGAGTGCTGTTAGCGGTAGCGGGGCGTTTAGCCCGTGTTGACTGTTCACTGAGTAATTATTACTAGCCCCTCAGCCCTATCTATACCTATAGACACCTTTCCAAAGGAGCTGTACAAACCGATTAGCAAAAATATATAATTAAAAGTGTGCTTTTTGTTACAGATTATTGTTTTTTTGAATTTATTGTGTGTGAGAGAAATAAGATAATTGTTAAGAATAGTAAATAACGTTAATATTAGTAAGAAAGTTGGAAATATTCTTCTAATTTATGCGAGACTCAAATGTACCAGGGACTCAGTTGCTGAAAACGGTTTTAGAACCCCTGCTGGACGATTTTCAGTATTGGTTTACGCGATCGCGCGACTTACTCGAAACCGAAAAACTCTCATTTATGAGCAACCAAGAGCAATCTGACTTGCTTTTACGCGTTAAACAAGCGCAAGAAGAACTAAACACTGCAAAAATGCTATTTGCTGCTACTGACGGACAAGTCGGAATTGATATGGCAACCTTAATGCCTTGGCATCAATTAGTAACAGAATGTTGGAATGTGGCAATGCGCTTTCGTCAAGCACCTGAAGTCTAAACAGCATCACCGAAAGTTCGATACCGCAGACAGCTTAACAATTCCAAGGCGACATAATTTAGTCGTTAAACAAATAGTACAAAATTCTTAACATTATCTTAAGTTTGTTTCGATTAACAAAATAATGTATCCTATGTTACCGTAAGTGGAATAACGGTTGACAGATCGCTCCATATCAATGCAAGCGCACAAAAAGTGCGTTAAATATTTCCCCTCACTGTGAGCTTAAATGTGAGCCACAGCGTCGGCGAAACAAAACGTTACAAAATAAACTTTTAAAAATTGCTGCCCTGGAGGAAAATCCAATGTTACACCTGCTTTACATCTTTGCTTTTACAATCCTTGCATTTATAGCTGTTGGTAACTTAATTCGTAACCTGATTATGTTCAGTTTTGATCGGGAGCGAACCTACCCAACGAATGCTTCGCCAATGGGCGATAGAGGTAGCTTTGGTTATTACGCATCAAGAAAACAGTTTGTACCTCATCCAGAGTTATTAGATAACGCGGGTAACTTAATTAAAGAGCCATTATTGGTAATGCGTTCGATTAACGTTGAAGATGCTCGCCAACATCTGGATGCGCTTTATGAAGCATCTCCAGGGCATAAGAGAGACAATTCTGAAGAAGCATAAAAGAAAGTTAGGAAAGATTTTTTGGATTTGGAATTTTGGATTGTTAGGGAAAATTGCAAATCTCAAATTACCAGAGTTAGGAATTAAGAGTTAAAGATTTAGGACAAACCTTAGTGGGGTGTTAACGTGGAAACCACCCAACGAAGGTTTATTTTATTGGCGATCGCTTCCGCATATTTCTGATACACTACGCTTGGTATATAGCTGGGAGTTGCTATTTGCCAACACAGCGAGTTTTGTAGGATGAAATAACCTGTAATCTCTTATTTAGAACTGCATTGGCAAGCGATCGCACTCAACATAAAATAGGGAGTGGTAAATTTCCCACTCCCGACTCCCTTGCTATGCTTCAATAACTACCCGCAGGTTACCGCGTTTTTTGGCAACGCGACAAGCAGTTGTACCACCGGAACGCTCGAATTCTAAATCGAGAATGGTAGTACCAACTTGTAAATTGTGAAAGGATAAGCGATTAATTGATTCTGGTAAAGCCGGGTCGATTATTCGCAAACAGTTATTTTGGGCATCAGGCACCAAGTTAACCATCATTTGTAGTAGTTGAAAGATACTCCCAGTAGCCCAAGCTTGGGGAGTGCAGGCAACTGGATAGTGGACAGGCGCATTATCACCGTTACGTTCGTAGCCGCAGAAAAGTTCTGGAGGACGTTGATATGATTGCTGACTAGTCATGTCAAATAAACCTTGGAAAATTTCCAAAGCTTGATCAATGAGGCCGAGCGATCGCAATCCCATTGCAATCAAAGCGTTATCATGCGGCCAGACCGAACCAATGTGATAGCCCATTGGATTATAAGCAGGTGACAAACTACTCAGGGTACGAATGCCCCAACCGTTAAACATATCTGGTGCCCGCAAGCGTTCTGCCACACTGTAGGCTTTTTCGTGTGTGAAAATCCCCAAATGCAGACAATGACCGGGATTTGAGGTAATACTATCTACTCGCTTACCATCTCCATCCAAAGCCAAAGCGCAGAAATCCTGGTCTTCCATCCAAAAATCTCGATTAAAACGCACCTTGAGATTTCTCGCCTCTTCTTGCCAACGGTCTGCCAAATCAAGGCGCTTCTTCATCCTGGCTATTTCTGCTAACCGCATTTTTGCCGCAAAGACGTAAGCTTGGACTTCACACAGAGCTATGGGGCCATTGGCTAGTTCTCCCTTGTGGTCAACCATACAATCACCGGAATCTTTCCAACCTTGGTTAGCAAGACCGCGTTTAGATCTACAGTAGTAGCTCAGGTAGCTAGTTTCTTTAGTATTGCGATCGATCCACTCCATTGCTGCTAGAGCATTCGGCCAAAGTAGCTCTAGGAGTTCTTGGTCGTGAGTCCAAGCATAATATTCGGCATACAGCATCAGCCATAGGGGAGTGGCATCAACTGTACCGTAGTAGGGTGTATGGGGAATTTCTTGACACCGAGCCATTTCCCCCAAACGTAACTCGTGCAAAATCTTACCCGGTTCTTCTTCTCGCCATTCATCGTCGGTTTTACCTTGGTATGTGGCAAGTAGTATCAGGGTTTCTTTGGCGATTTGCGAGTTTAACATCAGAGTTTGGGAGGCTGTAATCAACGAATCCCGGCCAAATAATGTAGAAAACCACGGAACTCCGGCGGAAACAGTTTTATACTTGCCAAAAGACTGGCGCAACAAATACATATCTTCCTCAGCCCGCTCAATCACTCGGTTGAAGATGCTCTTATCGGAGCTAATACGTGTAATTTGTTGTACCCAATGTTGTTCTTCCATGCACTCGGCAGCCTTCGCCTGTCCTAGCGTGGCAGGGGCGCTGACAGTTGAAGTGGACTTATTGTTGGTCACCATGTTCACCCGATAGCCAAGTTTTTGGGTTTGGTGAGAAGCCAACTCTAGCTGCCAAACGGCAGTGTAACCTTTAAAATAGTCTGGTTGTCGATGCTGGAATAGAAGACGGGATTCCATCACCGAGCCATCCAGACCCTGATAGGCGAGTGTTAAAGATTTTTCCCTAGAGGCAGATGGCTCTTTGGTTACAGGTGAAAGACCATACACCAGAGAAAATGTTCCTTCTTCAGCCGTTGGTTCCACTAGGCGTAAAAGCCTACCCTGTTTTTCTCTCCCGTAACCCCGGACTTCAAATAAATCAACAAAATCCGCGTCAAAGCTGATGCTGAGTTCAAAACTGATGGTGGTTGTGCTGTAGTTAGATACCTCTATTTCTTCAAATAGTGCTCCATTCAGTACCATTTCCCGGCGAATTCCCACAGTGTCGGCTCTGAGGCGTTCGTCGATTCTGGGGTTGGTACACAACACTGAGAGTGAAAACCCTTTTTCAGCAGTACTACTCAAGAGTACAGGCGATCGCCCTTCAATTTGCAACTCTAAACGATTGATAAATCGCGTATCACAGCAAAACAGCCCCATGCTGGGATTTCCATCATTGAGGGAACAGCCAGAAATGTTCCCCATAGTATCTGTGACCAAAAATAAATCATCATCTTTAATGGTCAGTGTCGGCTGTGGTCTTTCACTGACAACACAAGGCCACTCTGGAATAGGTAATTGATCGGCAGCAATAAAAGTTTTTCCATCTACTAAAATTTTTTCCGGGGTCATGAGTGCATCTGGTGTCATTAGGCAAAGTTCCGCGTACAGGTCTATATTTTTGCGATCGTATTATTTATAGCTGTTCTCGATTCCGTGCAATACATCCTCAAAGAAGATAGTAGGAAAATTTCAAAATATAGCACAATTCAGAAGTAAAACAGGGTTGATACCTGGGTTTGCGATTTAGCTTGTGTAGTTAAGTAACTTGAATTCTGCTGGAAGTGACTGTATTCAACAATTCCGACTAAAATACTCATCAATATTTCTAAATCATCAGGTAACGAATAAATAGTAATGTTCTCAGTAATGTGTTGTGCTTTAATATCAAGTATGCCAAATCGTCAAACATCACCAATAGTTACTGCACCATATAGGAATCCGATTTGATTCGGATAAATAACTTGTGTGGTGCGCGTTCGCGTTGGCAAAGCCTCTCGTAGAGAAGCGTCTCGCATAGAAGCCCAGCGCAAGCGCAATAGGCAGGCAATAGGCAATAGTAAAAAAGACGGTCAACGTGTGCTGACTTTTTTCACACAATCAAATACTAGTCCTATATAAAATTTGCTGAAGTAATCTTGACAGAAATGAATAATTGTGAATAAATTTCGAGAGGCGATCGCCCTTTGAAGACGGTAATAGAGATTTTTAAGCCTATTGCCTATTCCCTGTTCCCAATAGCACAGTAACTCACCTTTCAATTTTTTACTTTTGCCTTGTTCGGTGATGACAAATGCGATCGAGAATGTATATTGGGCTTAGTGGTTTATCATTTAAAACATCACAATTAGGCATTGGGCATTGGGCATTGGGCATGGGAGATGAGTCTTTGAACTCCATTAATGAGTCTTTGAACTCCATTAATGAGCCTTTGAACTCCATTAATGAGTCTTTGAACTCCATTAATGAGTCTTTAATACTTGTGAATGAGCCTTTGAACTCCATTAATGAGCCTTTGAACTCCACTCCCCTGCCCCTTTGCCCCTTTGCCCCTTTGCCCCTCCGCTCTCCAGTCCCCAGTCCCCAGTAACGGAGCGCTATCCCCACGACCAGTTAAATTTTGTAAATGAAACTGCACGCACTCCTGCTAATTGGTAACAAAGTGTTGCATTTGCCTAAGCCAAAAGTGCTTTTTAGCGTTCTTTACATATCGAAACTGTCTATTTAACTTGAGAGTCCTTTGGAATTTGTACAATGCAGCTGTGACGTGGATCTTGTTGAGATTGGGCGTTTAACGATAATTCATGAGCATTTCGACTTCTGTGCTGAGTGATCTGCTAAAGTTCCTACCCTACTTGCGGCCCCAGCTATATTTTAAGGCTTCATTAACGGCGCTCTCCCACGCGATGGAAGATCAAGTTTTGGCTGCGACTTTAGCTCAACCCCTTGTAATTGCTAGTTTCCAGCGAGAGCGATTCTACCGCCAAGAAGCTCATCGCTACCAGCGACTTGCCTTGCGAAGTAATCAAATATACGTATTGTCGGCTCCGGAAACTGATTTCGCTAACAGTTCGGAACACTACGAAAAGGTAGCTTTTGAGCCAGAGGATGGGTTAAGTCAAGAGTGGCATTTGGTTGTAATTGCTGACAGTTATGCGACTTGTTTGGTTTGCCGGGAAAACCTCGGTTCTATTGCTAAAAACAAGCAACTACCAGAGCAAAGCCCCAATCTAGATATGGACACAGCGCGAAGATTTGAGGGGATTTGGACATCAGAAAGAGGAGTTAGTCTCAAAGCCGCCGAATTGCTGTTAGATAGGATTTTGGTCTACAGACCAGAACTGGCAAGCAAAATTGAGCAGGCACGTCAGAGATTTGGTATTGGGGAGACAAGAAGCTACTTTGGAGCAGAACAGATCAACGAATATGCTTGTGACATTGACACAGATCCTTTTGTGCAACGCTTGGTGACTTACTTACAAGCTAGTCAGTACAAATTGCACAAAGCCTACCGTTCAATTACTGCACAAGCACGAAAAGAACGATTAGTCAATACCATTAGTACTGCCATTCGGCGATCGCTCGATCCTCATGAAGTTCTCCAAATAGCAGCACAAGAGTTAGGGCAACACCTAAATGCTTGTCGCTGTCTAATTTACCGCGCTCAAGCGACAGATAAGCAAGCGATCATTGAACATGAATTTTTGACTGCTGGTGTTTTATCAATTCGCGGACAAACTTGGGAATTAGAGAAAAATTCCCTATTTCGAGACATTGTGCAACAAGGCGAAGGAGTTTGTATCAGCGATACACTCAGCGATCCTCGTGTTACGAATTCGGCGGGACTTTCCTTGATTGCCAAAAAGTTTGCCATTCGTTCTTGGCTGATGGAACCAGTATTCTATCAAGGACGATTATTGGGGATTGTTGAATTACACTACTGCCAGATGCCACCGCACGAGTGTCAACCAGGGGAATTGGATTTGGTCAAAGCGATCGCCACCCAAGTGGGTGCAGCTCTCATCCAAGCCGAAGCTTACGCCAACCTAGAAGAACTCAATCAGCAGCTAGAAGCACTAGACCGCACCCGCAGCAACCTCATAGCCATTACCGGACACGAACTTCGTACCCCCCTATCCACTATTCAAGTGTGCCTAGAAAGTCTGGCTAGCGAGCCAGACATGCCCTTGGAATTGCAACAAGTCATGCTCAACACTGCTCTTGCCGACTCAGAACGAATGCGGAAACTCGTGCAAGATTTCCTCACACTTTCCAACTTAGAAAGCGGTCGCGTGGAATGGCATCCAGAATCCCTAACTTTACAAGAGTGTGTAGATTTAGCGCTCAGCCGCCTTCGCAGCCGTTCTTCAACAGAAAAGCCCCCCCAAATCCAAACTCAAATTCCCCAAAACCTACCTTTGGTCAGAGCTGATGGTGACTGGCTGGTAGAAGTACTAGCAAAACTCATAGACAACGCTTGTAAATTTACGCCAGCCCAAGGAGAAATCACCATTAACGCGATTCGCAACAGCCATCAAATGGTCGAGGTCACTGTGGCTGACACAGGACGCGGCATCGAACCGAATCGCTTAGAAGTCGTTTTTGACCGTTTTTATCAAGAAGAAGGAGCGCTCCGACGCACCACTGGCGGTACTGGACTTGGACTAGCAATTTGTCGTCAAATTGTCAATGGCTGGGGTGGAGAAATTTGGGCGAAGTCAGATGGCAAAGACCAGGGGAGTGAGTTTCACTTCACCATCCCAATTGTTCAGAGTAGCCAAGAGGAAAAGCGGACGAAAGTCAAGACTAAGTAGATATGGAAAGATGGGGAGATGGGGAGACGTGGGGACACGGGGACGCAAAGAAAAACAAATGACAAATGACAAATGACCAATCACTAAAAACTGTTACAGTCTATGACGCGATCGCAATATGATCGTAATTACGATGTTAGTATGCCCTAAAAACGTTGAGAGAACACTTTATGGCTGAAACACTCTCTGGACAAACGCCACGATTTGCTGGCAACACTGGTGGCTTGCTTTCTAAAGCAGAAGTGGAAGAAAAGTACGCTATCACCTGGACTAGCCCGAAAGACCAAGTATTTGAATTGCCTACAGGTGGTGCTGCCACTATGGTCAAAGGCGAAAACCTGCTGTACTTGGCCCGTAAAGAACAAGGCATCGCTTTAGGTGGTCAACTCCGGAAATTTAAGATTACAGACTACAAAATTTACCGGATTTTACCCAACGGAGAAACCACTGCAATTCACCCAGCCGATGGCGTCTTCCCCGAAAAAGTGAATGAAGGCCGTGAAAAAGTTCGTTTCGTCGCACGCAGCATTGGGCAAAACCCCAATCCAGCACAACTCAAGTTCAGTGGTAAAGCTACCTACGATGCTTAGGGACTAAGGACTGGGGATTAGGGACTGGGGATTGGGGACTAGGGAGATGCGGTTCGGCTTCGCTCACCGACCGGAAGATGAGGGAGATGGGGAAATAAAACGAATAACCAATGCCCTATGACGCCACTTGCTTCAAGTCGGGAAACCCGCCCAACGCAGTGGCTCCCCCATGCCCTATGACGCCACTTGCTTCAAGTCGGGAAACCCGCCCAAGGCAGTGGCTCCCCCATGCCCCATGCCCTATGCCCAATCCCCAACCCCTAATCCCCAACCCCCTAGCTATTTATGGTATTCCCCGATTTTTCTGAATTTTCCCAGCTAGCTGTACAAGGCAACTTCGTTCCGGTATATCAGGAATGGGTGGCAGACTTAGATACGCCAGTATCTGCTTGGTATAAAGTTTGTGCAGGTCAGCCGTATAGCTTTTTATTGGAATCCATAGAAGGTGGAGAAAAACTCGGGCGCTATAGTTTAGTGGGTTGCGATCCGCTATGGGTCTTGGAAGCAAGAGGCGATCGCACGACTCAAATTAACCGCGATGGTTCGCAGGTGATTTTTGCAGGCGACCCTTTTACAGCTTTAGCTCAATGTCTAGAACCTTATCACCCAGTTAAATTGCCCCAGCTACCGCCAGGAATTGGTGGTTTGTTTGGGTTTTGGGGTTATGAATTAATTCGCTGGATTGAACCACGTGTACCAATTCATCCACAAGATGAGCGAAATATCCCTGATGGATTGTGGATGCAGGTAGACCACCTGTTGATTTTTGACCAGGTAAAGCGGAAAATTTGGGCGGTCGCCTATGCTGATTTACGCGACCCGCAAGTTGATTTCAAAGCAGCATATCAAAAAGCTTGCGATCGCGTTACCCAAATGCTCGAAAAGCTATCTCTCCCTCTATCACCCCAAAAAACTAGATTGGAATGGAAGCCGCCAGGAAGCAGCGGGGCACAGGAGCAGACTTCGACTACTTCGACGCCGCTCAGCACAAGTGCACTCAGTAACCAGGGTAGCAGAGGGTTAGACGAGTATCAGAGTAACTTTACCCGCCCTGATTTTTGTGCAAGCGTCCAAAAGGCAAAAGAATATATTAAAGCTGGTGACATCTTCCAAGTAGTTATTTCCCAGCGATTATCAACAACATACACAGGTGACCCCTTTGCTCTTTACCGTTCTCTACGTCAAATAAATCCTTCGCCTTACATGGCTTATTTTCACTTCCAAGATTGGCAAATCATCGGTTCCAGTCCCGAAGTGATGGTGAAAGCCGAAACCGATCCAAATGGTGGAGCGATCGCAACTCTACGTCCAATCGCAGGGACGCGTCCACGGGGCAAAACCACCCAGGAAGATACATCTTTTGCTGAGGATTTACTGCAAGATCCTAAGGAAATTGCCGAACATGTGATGCTTGTTGATTTAGGACGAAACGATTTAGGGCGTGTTTGTCAAAGTGGTAGCGTCAAAGTTGATGAGTTAATGGTAGTTGAACGCTACTCCCATGTAATGCACATTGTTAGCAATGTTGTGGGTAAATTAGCATCTGATAAAACAGCATGGGATTTACTCAAAGCCTGTTTCCCCGCAGGCACAGTCAGCGGCGCACCTAAGATTAGGGCAATGGAAATTATCCACGAATTAGAGCCTAGTCGTCGGGGTGTTTATTCTGGTGTTTACGGATATTATGATTTTGAAGGACAATTAAATAGTGCTATAGCAATTCGCACAATGGTAGTGCATAATGACACCGTCAGTGTGCAAGCTGGTGCAGGTTTAGTAGCTGATTCTGAACCTGAGAAAGAATACGAAGAAACCCTGAATAAAGCTAGAGGCCTATTAGAAGCGATTCGTTGTTTGCGTTAAATTTGAGCATTTCGCATTGGGAGTGGTGACCCTTGGACTTCGCCTAGCCTTGACCCTGAGCGAAATCGAAGCTTTGATTATTGACAGAAGAGTTAGGAGTTAAGAGCAAAGCCGGAGACGCTCCGCCTCCAGTGAGGAGTTATTTGCCTTGTCTGTCCATCTCCCCCTATCCCCCTCATCCCCTCTGCTCTTCCCGCTCCGTTACTCAGCACTCATGAATGGCACACTGATTTTTGTTGGTTGATTGTAAGATTGGACTTGATATCAATACAGTAATTGTTCTATTAGCTGTATGAGAATCTAGACCAGACTTTAAAAGTTGATATATTAGTATTCTTCTATTTTGAATTACATAAGTTTTACTCTGAACAGCAAGGTATTTGACAACAATTTCTGCCACTTCTAAACCTACATATCCACAATAACGCGATAAATTGGGAAGATTTATAAATCCAATTAACATTAATTTTTTTCCAAAGGTAACATAAACTTTTACATAAATTTAATAAATCAAATCAATCTGAGTATCGAAACTCAAGACTTCAGTGGAAGTTGCTACAGACAATAAGCAACAGCAACAAACTTTTTGATGCTGAGAATCAGTTTTCATAGTTATGCCTCTAAGTGGTTTTATTCGTCAATTGAGGAAAATTCGTAAATTTGAAGTCTCTTTAAGGCTTGTTAGCCATAAAACTCAGCTATTTCGGTAAAAACTTCTAGGGCTATGAGTAAGACAATACCATTCATTGCCAAATGCTCGTTGAGTTTTTCAGTATATTCCGTACACCAAGCCCCTAGAATTTCATCCACAAAACTTTCGACTCAATAGCAAATCTGTTGAGTTAACCCTGCTCCAATACTACTCGGTTTGTGCATTTTGAACTCAGAATTTGGTTTGGGGAAAAGGTTAAAGGGTAAGGGTTAAAGGTTTTTTCTTTCCCTTTTCCCCCGCCCCTTATCCCCAGAGGGGGCCCCACCTTCCCCTTTTCCCCAAAACCCGACAAGTATTGAACCCTGCTCGTTAATGCTGAAGCCTATACCTATCATTATTGTTGTTTTTGGGAATTTGTAAATAAACACATATTAATATAAATGTTTTTTACAAAAACTTGACACACCAATAAAGGTAGTAAAAACCGTACTAAGCAGTCCCGATGAAGCAAGTTTGACCACCAAATATGAAAGTGGTCTTTTCCCCTAAACCCCTATACCCCTTTCAAGTCAGGTAGGTTATTTGGGATTGATCGAGGAGTGCTACTGGTGAAAGCTGGATTGCGATCGCTCTTGTAGGTAAATACGGACTTAGATATCGCAGACAATTCTTGATTGCGTCTAATTTACTTAAGTAAAACTTATCTATTTTATAGATAAAACTTATTAAGTCCTAACTGAGAAAGTATTGCTTATTTGTAACAATATTGTTATATTTCTTTACATAAAGACATAAAGCTCAAAAATGCCTGAAATTTGAGCAATTCTTTCTGATTCAAATTCAAGTATCTAAGACAACGGAAGTGATAGCTCTGCCTTAGAGCGATCGCAACTGTAACTATGTCGTCGCTAGTGTTCAGTAGCTTTGCTAGCAGATCAAGGCATTTTCCTTGTTTGCACATTTGATAGAACTGTAATTTTCTTTTTGGAATTTCTGCTATGTCTTTTACCCTCCAGTCGGCTCAAAGTATTTTTCCCGGCACTCTAGTTGCTGACATTGTTCCATCTCTGATTGAATCTTTTAATCAGCTCAACGCTGAAGATCAACTAGCGTTACTTTGGTTTGCCTACACCGAAATGGGTAAATCGATTACGGTTGCTGCTCCAGGGGCTGCAAACATGATCCTCGCCCAAGGGCTTTTGGAACAAATTAAGCAGATGCCTTTTGATGCTCAAACCCAAGTGATGTATGATTTGGCCAATCGTGCTGATACTCCCATCTGCCGTTCCTATGCATCGTTCACCGTAAACATCAAATTAGGCTTCTGGTATCAGTTGGGAGAATGGATGGCTCAGGGAATTGTCGCTCCCATACCACCGGGTTACAAGCTTTCTTCTAAAGCTGCTCAAGTGCTGCAAGCAATCCGAGAGGCCGATCCAGGTCAACAAATCACCATCCTACGGAATACCGTAGTCAGTATGGGATTTGACCCGAACGCTCCTGGTAGTTACAAAAAAGTCTCAGAGCCTGTGGCTCCCCCTATTGCACAAGCATTTCGGACTAAAGTCACAATTGAGGGCGTCAACAATCCTACTGTCCTTGGCTACATCAACAACATGAATGCCAATGACTTTGACAGTGCGGTTGCTTTGTTTAACTCCGAAGGTGCCCTGCAACCTCCCTTTGAAAGACCAATTGTTGGTCAAGAGGCAATCCGCGCTTATATGCGTGAAGAATGCCAGGGATTGAAGATGATGCCAGAGCGTGGTGTATCAGAGCCAGTGGAAGATGGCTATACCCAAGTTAAAGTGACCGGCAAAGTTCAAACCCCCTGGTTCGGTGCGAGTGTAGGGATGAACATTGCATGGCGGTTTTTGATAGATCCCCAAGGCAAAATCTTCTTCGTAGCGATTGACTTGTTAGCTTCTCCTAAAGAACTCCTGAACTTAGTACGTAAATAGAGTACTAGCTTAGTCGTTGTTGCGTAGGGTGGGCACTACCTAAAACATAACAGAGAAAGGTAAACAGTGCCCACCTTAAGAAAATTGGGACGATCGCTTTTGAAAGTAACTAATACCAATTTTAAAAAAGAATGCGGCAGATACATACTCCCAAGCCTTTGTTATGTTTGGAATTGGTATAACTGTTTTTCATTTTCGTCTCGAGTTTTCAAAAGCCTAGTTAAGATAACAGCTTGGAATCAATAGTATTGTTTGAAATTCCATCTAATAGCTTTTTAATTAACATTTTTAATCGAAAATTTAGCTTAAAAAAAGGAGTAAGGAATGGGTAGACAGGTAATTAATCGTGTCTTAGGGGAAGAGACCTTTTTACGTTTGATTGTGGGATTTTCCCATAATTTGGCTGTCTTGGAAAGTTGAGTTGGCGATCGCGGACTCGGCTCAAGTGTACTCTTGCTGGAAGCGGGCGATTCAACTTTCCGCAAAACGCAAAATTGCGATCGGATATATTTCCAGCAATCTATCGATTGGATACTTTAAATTTTCAGGTGAGAAATGGAGACTTTGAAGGCGGGCTGTATGGATTCCGATCAAATACTCAAGCGCTATTGTGCAGGAGAGAGAAATTTTACTCAGGTAAGCTTGCACTTGGCTAACCTCAGCGAGGTCTGTCTAGCTGGAATCAATCTAGATAAAGCTAACTTGGCTAATGCTACTTTATCTCATGCTAACCTGCGGGGAGCAAATTTGATTGAAGCAAATTTGACTGCTGCGGCTCTCTGGAGAACTGACCTGAGTGGAGCGAACCTCATCTGGGCAAACCTCAAGGCTGCTAATTTGATCCGAGCAACTCTCAGCAAAGCAGACTTACATAAGGGAAACCTTGTAAAAGCAGATTTACGCTTAGCAGATCTGCGTGATGCAGACCTTAGTGGTGCAAACTTAGCTGGAGCAGACTTGCGCTATGCCAACCTTAGTGGCGCTTTTTTAGCTAAGGCAAATCTCAGTGGCGCAAACCTGACTGGAGCAAACTTAAGCAACACAGACCTGAGTTATACCAATCTTGCCAAAGCCATTTTGTTTAAAACCGATCTGAGTTACGTTGATTTCACCGAAGTAAACCTGACACAGATAGATCTGCATCACTGCGTCCTCAAAGGAGCCATTTTGCCGGAACCAAATTTGATTAAGACGAGTTAATCCTGCCAATTTTAGATTAAAAATTACTTCGGTACTCCTCGAAACAAGCAAGCTGCCCATGCTGCCCCAGACCCGACTTGAGTTAGTAATCGTTTATTATCACCGACCTAGTTACCAATGACTGTCTCCAATTCCTTGTTGGAAGATTTGTGCCAAGTGCTACCGGATCTACAACCTCAAATCTATTTCAAGTCTTCGTTGACGGCTGTTTCTCATGCAATAGAAGACCTGGTACTGGCAGCGACAGATCAACCCCTAGTGATTGCAAATTTTCAGCAGGAGCGTTTTTATCGCCAGGAGATTCCTCGCTATGAAAAAATTGCTCAGCATACAGACCAGGTTTATGTATTAGCTGCACCAGAGAGTGATTTTGGTATGGTTTCAGCCCCTTATGCAACCATCCCTTTTGCCCCTAATGACGAATTAGCTCAGGAATGGCATTTGATTGTGATTGGTCAGCTATATTCAGCCTGCTTGATTTGTCGAGAACATGCTTCACCAGTAGATTCAGCATCTCTAGACCAAGCAAGGGAATTTCAAGGAATTTGGACATTTGACCCCGAAGTTAGTATTCAAGCTGCCCGCCTATTATTAGAACGGATTCTGACTTATCGACCAGAACTTGCCCCTAAAATTCAGCAAGCGCATAAACGTTATCGACTTTTGCGGCAATCCCAAGTACAAAAATCAAAAAATAAAACACTAGGAATTGACTTCAGACTATTTGCTAACCGCTTACTCACATATCTACAAGCTAGTCAGTACAGGCTACTGAAAGCTTATCGTACTATAGCTAGCAAAGAGCAAAAAGAGCGTTTGATTAATGCGATCGCCACTACTATTCGCCACTCTTTTAATCCAGAGGAGATTTTAACAGTTACTGTTAGAGAATTAAGTCAAGTTTTTAGCGATTGCCGATGTCTAGTTTATATATATCAATCAGATAGTCAAAAACAGCCAATTGCTTATGAGTCAACACCTGCGAGATTAGCATCTTTCAAAGGCGAAGTTTGGTCATTGGCAAGTCATCCGCTGTTTCAAACTGCTTTAATGCCAAGTCAAACTCAGGGCAAAAATCAATGGCAAACTATAGTTATTGCTGATATCAACCAGGATTTTGGCTTACAATCCCATCCAGAATTCAAAGCTCAATTGGTGCGCTGGCAGATCCGTGCTTGCTTGTTGGTACCGATTTGCTATCAAGGGACTTGGCTGGGAATGCTAGAACTGCATCAGCCAGAGGCTCATTTGTGGACAGAGGATGATATAGCTTTAGTAGAAGCGATCGCTACACAGGTTGGAGTTGCTTTGATGCAAGCACTAGCTTATAGCAACTTGGAAACTTTGAATCGTCAGCTGGTAGACTTGGAGCGCACCCAAAGTAACTTGATCGCGATCGTTGGCCATGAACTGCGTACTCCTTTATCTACCATCCGCGTTTGCTTAGAAAGTTTAATTACAGAACCACAAATGCCGCTTGAGTTGCAGCAGACTATGTTGCAAACTGCTTTAGACGATGCAGATCGGTTACGTAAACTAATCCAAGATTTTATTACCTTATCTCGCTTAGAAGGCGGATTGGTACGCTGGCAAATCGAGCCAATATCCCTTCAAGAATACCTAGATTTAGCCCTCAGCGGCCTCGAATCTCGTCAGACATTGCCTCAAATCGTCGTAGAATTGCCGCATTACTTACCGCCAATCCAGGTAGATGGAGAAGGACTGATTGAAGTTTTAACAAAGTTACTCGATAATGCCTGCAAGTTTACCGACAATAGCGGACAAGTCACCATTCGTGCAGACCTTTTGCATCCTGAAGAAGTTGACTCAGCTTTAGGAAAAACCCAGAAAACATCTGTATTAAAAGTCACTATTGCAGACACAGGCCGAGGGATTGAACCGAGTCGACTAGAAACTATCTTTGAGCGTTTTTATCAGGAAGAAGGATTTTTGCAACGCACTGTAAGTGGGGCAGGACTTGGTTTGGCGATTTGTCGCCGGATTATTGATAACTTAGGAGGGAAAATTTGGGCTGAGTCTTTGGGGAAAAATCAGGGTAGTAAATTTCATTTTACGGTTCCAGTTGCAGTGTCTATTTCTTAATCTGATGTTTGCGTTTTGAAATAGTAACCTGTTAACAATTCAAAATTCAAAATTCACGCATTAAAGACAATTTCAGACGAAGAGGAGTGCGGTCTTGGGGTCTCCCCAAGAGGAGCAACTCCGGGGGATTTAAACCCCGACTGAAACTGGGGCTACCTGTAGAGTTAGGAGTCTTAAACCCTTTTTTTACGATAAAGGGAGATGATTTATTTGTACTAATTAAAACTTAGTAGAAATCCTTTACGTAGGAGCGGTGAATATTATATATCATAAAGTTCTGTTGCAATAACTACGAACTAGCGCTAGCGTAAAGTGGACAATTTGACAATCTTTAATCCTAAATCTACTTGGCGTATAGTCATAATCTGTTCGCACGCAACAAGACTTGATTTATGGTTCAGAAGCTTGAAAGAAAACGCCAGAGCGGAGGGTTTCCAGAGACTGCCCCCGCCGCTAATCCTGTATTTTTTAGAACCTATAGCCGCCGTACAAAGGCAGGGTTGAGGGAAACATGGGATGAGGTATGCGATCGCACTTTACAGGGCTTAATCGAGTTGGGCAAACTCGCAAGAGAAGAAGTTGCCATATTAGATCGGATGCAGCGCAATCTAAAAGCCATGCCCAGTGGTCGCTGGTTATGGGTTGGCGGTACAGACTGGATTAGGAAGCCAAAGAATTTTTCCGGGGCTTATAATTGCACTTCTACTAATTTAGAAGACTGGAGTGCCTTCGGATTAATGATGGATTTGGCAATGATGGGTTGTGGTACTGGAGCGATGCTAGAACCACAATATATTAACCAATTGCCCGCCATCCGTAATCACTTGAATATCACTGTACAAGGTGAAATTGGTAGTACTGTTAAAATTGGGCGTCGTGAATATACACAAACACATATAGAAGGCAACAAGGTTACTATCCACGTTGGAGATAGCCGTGAAGGCTGGGTGGAATCATATCAAACGTTGTTAGAACTCTCCACTAACGAAAGTTTTTCAGGGGATGTTGAAGTATTAGTTGATATCAGCGATGTCCGCAAAGCAGGAGAAACTCTCAACGGCTTTGGAGGCGTTGCTAATCCTGTGAAATTGCCTGGACTTTATCAGCGTTGTGCATCCATCCTGAATAAAGCAAAAGGGCGACAATTAAATTCAGTTGAGTGTTGTCTGTTAATCGATCAAGCTGCTGTGACAATTGTTGCAGGCAATATCCGGCGTTGTCTGCCTGAAGATGCTTTAGTACATACAGCTAAAGGTCTAGTTCCTATCCGTGATGTACAAGTAGGTGACTTGGTACAGACTCCTTTGGGATTCCGGCGAGTTGTTGATAAATTCGACCAAGGATTTCAAGATGTCTATGAAATTGAAACTAATGCTACTTACCCTAGAGCAACTCTAAACCATAGACAAGCAGTGTTGGCAGATGCTAAAGGCAGCATTGTCTGGAAACATATTGCTAGTTTAGAGGCAGGCGATCGCTTACTGCACAACAAGCAAGTTCTACCTGGTACAGTTACCCATCTACCCGCTGATTTTACGGAATTTCCTCCTTGCCAAAGTCGCACAGCCAAATCTTTTGTTGTTCCAGAACTAACTGCGGAAATAGCTTGGCTCATTGGGTTTACCCACGGTGATGGTTATGTAGCTCTTGGTCGCAATAAATACGATAAACCTTACGGTCGTGTTGAGTGGTCAATGAACAGTCTCGATGCTGAAGTTACAACTAGAATCCAAGCTAAAATAGATGCCGCCTTAGCTTTATTTGGCTTGAGTGCTGTTCATTGCATTACCAAAGGTGAAAACACGGCCAAGTCCATCTGTTCATCAATTCGCCTAGCTGAGTATTTTTATCGTTACATCAAGCAGCCGAATGTTGCCCTAGCAGTTCCTAATTTTATTTTGCAGGGTTCAATAGATATCCGGGCTGCATATCTAGCAGGCTTAATGGATAGTGATGGCGCTGTTAATAACCGCCCTCCTCACCTAATTACCTCAGTTTATCGGTCATTTATCAGACAAGTTAGTGTAGTTTTATCGAGCTTGGGTATTGCTGGGAGGCTTACTACAACTTATCCGCAAAATTCAAGTTGGCAACTCAAGTACAACTTGACAATTCCAGCACTCAAAGAGCGTTACAATGCCCTGATTGTGCTTCACTCAGCTAAAGGTGAACTACGTCAAGGACTAAAGATGTATGGTTTTACCGTTCCTGGTGGAATTATGCGGGAAGCTTACACCTACAGCGAAATGCGGGAGATGGGATTCCAAGGTTCCCGCACTGTAGATGCTAATTACGAACGCTACGTTGCTGAGGCGGATATTTCCTTAGATATTCCCGTCACCGTTAAAGGATTGGGCAGTTACGATCATGTTCAGACTTATGATATAGAAGTCGATGAAGCTCATTGTTTCTACTGCGACGGCTATCTCACACATAACAGTGCGGGGATGCGTCAGTTTAGTGCTGACGACAGCCTAGCAGCCACCGCCAAAGATAATTTATGGCAGCAAGATGAAAGTGGCAACTGGCGAATCGATCCAGAACGTGATGCACTCAGGATGGCCAACCATACCAGAGTTTTTCACCGCAAACCGACATTAGAAGAATGTATTGGTGCTGTTCAAAAGCAATATTATAGTGGCGAAGGCGCGATTCAATGGGCTGGTGAAGCTGTAGCCAGAGCAAATATAGATTTGTTACCAACACAAGCATTAAAAGTTGATTTTTTAAATGCTTACAACCAAGGCACAGCAAAACAATGGTTGCAAGAACGCTATCCTCAGCTTGATGCTAATGAGCTAGAACATCGTTTGGCTCGCTATGGGCTAAATCCGTGTGGTAATTGATTTTGCCTCACGTTAAAAACCTCGCAAAAACGGGGAAAGCTGAGATGCTAATCCCGTGGTAATCAAAGGAAGTAATAAGCCTTTGACACCGTACAGCGTAGAGAGTGAAACTAGATTACACCGAAAATAGGCGTCTAGAATATAATCTCTCCAAGAGTGCGGGGACAGATGTAAAAAGTACTTTTATTATTAAACTCACATCTGTAAAATGTACGCGGAGCTACTGCAAATTATCAAGCAGTAGAACTAGAGGATAAAAAGCCTTTAGGATAACAAAATTGGAAATCATCGGCTCTAATTTTCACTGTAATTTGTCTGAGGTTCACCTCAATCAAATTGACCCATATAATTACAAAGAACAAGAGGAGGCTTTCACGGCTGGGGCGCTATCTGTAGCAGCACTTTTAAATCACAAATTCCAAGAACCACGTTATCAATACAGCCGTGAATTAGACCCAATTGTGGGAGTTTCTTTTACTGGTTTATTTGATTTCTTTGTTCATGCTTTTGGTGTTGATTGGCTGCGCTGGTGGGAAGCGGGAAGACCTGCAACGCCACAAGGATTAGCTTTTAAGCGAGAGGAGGAGAAATATTTAAGTTTTTGGAAAGATACCGTGCATCGAGTTGTTTGGGATTATTGCGATCGCCACAATCTCAAACGTCCAAATCGCTGCACTACAGTCCAACCCAGCGGCACTAAAGCTTTATTAACTAATGCCAGTTCCGGATGGCATCCCCCCAAAGCACAACGATTTATCCGCCGCATCACTTTCGGCAAAAATGACCCCGTAGCTTTAGCCTGTATTGACTATGGTTACAACGTTATTCCCTCGCAATCAGACAAAGACGAACACGGCAATCTACTCAACGATCCTTTCGATCCACGTGTGAGTGAATGGTTAGTAGAAATCCCCGTTGCTGTCTCTTGGGCTGATTTACCTGGGGCTGATGAAATTGATGTTTCTAAGTTTTCAGCCCTAGCTCAATTCGATTTTGTCCTCCAAGTTCAGCGCCACTATGTGAGTCACAACACATCAGCAACTTTAGAACTGCGGTCTGATGAAGTTGAAAGCCTTGGACAGCGCATCTATGAAAGTATCCAGAACGATGAAGGATATATTTCCGCAGCACTTTTAGCCCGTTTTGACGATTTGCAATCATTCCCACGTTTACCGTTTGAACCAATAAATAAAGCAACGTGCGATCGCTTAACTCAAGAAGTCAAAGCACGCCGCAAAACAGATGATTTCTGTGCAGCGCTAAGCCGCTACGATTTAGGCGAAATGTCAGAAGCTGGCCCTAGTGGTTGTGACTCCGATAAGTGTATGTTTCCCGAACAGGAACCAAGTTCATAAGGTGAGTAGGGAGATCGGAGTGGAGGAGCACAGAGGAGAATAATAACTCTTAACTCTTGTACAGACGCGATTAATCGCGTCTCTACTCTTAACTCTTGTACAGACGCGATTAATCGCGTCTCTACTCTTAACTCCTTACTCAACAGTTAGCACTCCCAATACCCCATCGCTAACACGTTACGATTAATTAAAAAGTAACAATTTTTTACGGCAGAGCCAGGAGACTTTTTATGTTCATTGATGAATTATCACCTATATTCAGAGAACTTACCCAACACCCAGTCTCGTTTCTCGGTGGATTATTCTCTGGTGTACTTCGACTAAATCTTGCAGACGATCCCGTTAAAAGCTGGCTAGATCAACAGAAGCACTCAAATAGTTCCACTTACAATACAACTGAGGCAAATAATGGCAAAGCTACTGGCCCTCAGCGGATTGCAATTGACTAAATTCTTGATGAATCCCAAATCGAGTTAATCAATTTGACCAACCGACGCGTCTCACCCCATCTGTCACTCTCTGTTTGTGTCTTTAACTACGGAGAAAATAAGGACTGTATGGGGTGAGAAACATTGATAATTAAAATTTTGCTGACGATATTAAGGATTATCGCGCAGACAATCTTTATCAACCGCGAGTACTTGGTAAGGTAAACTACACAATTAGACAAATTGGGATTTTGGATTTTTGATTGATTGCACAGATAAATCCGCTTGCTCTGTAACATCAAGTAATCACTGGTCACTCTCAAATAAATAGAAAAGGAATGCGTACATGGGGAAGGGCAGGTTAGAAGCATTCAGTGATGGGGTGATTGCCATCATTATTACCATTATGGTACTGGAAATCAAAGTGCCTCATGGGCCTGATTTAGCCGCGCTGCGTCCGCTGATACCAATATTTCTGAGCTATGTGCTGAGTTTTATTTATCTTGGCATTTATTGGAACAACCATCATCACTTGTTACAGTCAATTCGTCATGTTAATGGGCGTATCCTTTGGGCGAATCTGCATTTGCTGTTTTGGTTGTCGCTAATCCCCTTCGTCACTGGCTGGATGGGCGAGAATCAATTTGCCAGTATACCAGCTGCCCTTTATGGTACGGTTTTAATGTTAAATGCGATCGCTTACTTTATCCTCACCCGTACTTTAATTTCTCATCATGGCAATGATTCCACTCTGGCGATCGCAGTTGGTAAAGATTTTAAAGGAAAAGTATCTGTGGTTATTTATGCTGTGGCAATTCCACTTGCGTTTCTAAATTCGTGGCTTGCTTGTGCATTATACATTCTGGTTGCAGTTATGTGGCTTATCCCCGACCGCCGCATTGAAAAAACTCTAACTCATTAACATCGCCCTGCAATGTGATTGCATCGACATGCAACACGATTGCATCGCCCTGCAATGCAATTGCATCGACATACAACACGATTGCATCGACATGCAATGTAATTGCATCGCCATGCAATGTAATTGCATCGACATGCAATGTAATTGCATCGCCCTGCAACACGATTGCATCGCAATCAAATTCCATCAACTTGGGATTTATAGCCGTAGTCACACAGGTTAGGACATTTTGAAAGCATGGAAGCTAGGAATAGTAATACTTTTACCTCCTGCCTCCTGCCTCTTGCCTCTGCCTCCTGCTATATATCATGTCCGCATAATTAGTTATGATTCCCACAGTCATTGCACCCCAAAGAGCCAAAGCTGCGCTTTGTCTCCCCTAAGAGCTTGCAGGGCTACGGTGTACACACAAGTCGGAGTAGTCTGTCAAGGAATAATTGACGAGTAGATTCTCTGTAGAGACGGCGATTTATCGCGTCTTGTGAACGTGTTGGTCTATCAGACGCGATAAATCGCGTCTCTACATGAGGGCTTTCTCGCTAATCCCAAGTGTATTAGGATAAAACTGAATCAGACTTGTGTGTACACCGTAGGCTTGCTCTTAGGGGATTAAGGGGTGGGGTGTAATGATTACCGAAATCATAACTAATTACCTGGACATGATATTACTCCCCATTCCACACTTACAGTTAAGATGTGTAAATTGGTATTACATACAAGTGCAATATCTAAATACAAAAAACATCAGAACTGCAAAACCGGCTGCTGCATAATACACACTAGTAATTCCACCAAAACCAAAGACATAGCCCATCAACAGCGGTCCTAATGTTTGTCCTAAACCGAAAAATGTCCCATTGACTGATATGATTGTCGCCAAATATTCTTTTGGTGCTAAATCTGCTAACAATGTTTGGATACTAGGAAAACCAATGCCAAGACCAATACCAAAAATGATGCTAGGAATTAATAGTAACCAAAGATTGGGCACAAAAGGAATTATTAACATAGCTAATCCATAGAAAATATAAGACGCACTAATTAAATTAGTAGTGCGAAATTTTCTGGCTAATTTGCTTAACTGGCTAGCAGCGATAGTAATTGATATAGAAACACTAGAAAGTAACAATCCAATGACAGTAGGTGGTGCTTTGAAGATATCATTAATTAGCTGTGGTAAATAGGTGACATAAGCGCCGTAAAGAAAAACAAAGTTAGCTGCACTGGCAATAAAAAGTCCGAATAATTGGCGATTTTTGAGAACTTTTACTGCATTCCTTAAATACTCTTTTAAATTGCGTTCGCCTTGTGGTTCTGGATTCTTAAGTCTAAATAATACGAGCAATCCCAGGGGAATTGCTAATATCGGTAACATAAAAGGATAATACCAACCCATTGTCGCCAATGTACCACCAATTATTGGATAAGTTGCAGTGCCAATGCTGTTGACACTTGCACTGTAACCCATTGCTTGAGTACGCCTATCTCCTGTATATAAATCGCCGATTAAAGTGATACTCAAAGAAAGCAAAGGAGCAGCGCCAATTCCTTGTAGTAAACGCAACCATAATAATAAATTAAAATCGCGGGCAAAGGCGCAAGCTGTACCAGCAAGACCAAATAAAAACAATGCAGGAACGATAATTCTCTTTCTGCCCCATCTATCAGCAAAGATGCCGATGATTGGGCCTAGAATCAAAGCGGGAAAGGTAAATATTGTAATCAATAAACCCAAATCTTTGGGATTTATATTTAACTCTTTGACTAACTTAGGAAAAGCTGGAGTCACGCTGGAAACTCCGATAACAGCTATTAGAGAAACGGCACAAACTATGTGAAAATTTAGCTCTAGATAAACTGGCTTTTTGCGTTCAACTTGGCCGTTATCTTTTGGTGAACTCATCAGATTACCCTGTGTATAAAATCAGAATTCAAAATTCAGAGAGAACTTTGAACGGCGGGAACCGTCGCTCAGAAGTTCTGAGAGTCAGAAGACTTAAAGAATCATATATCAATCACACTAGACTTCTTATAAATTCTGACTTCTGACTCTTGATGACTGAATTTTGAATTCTGACACCTTGGCGGAGTGTCTTTGGCTTTGCTCTTGAATTCAAATGGTTTGAAGTTCTAAAAACGGGTAATTAGCGTATCCTGTGGCGTTAGTGAAGAGAACGAGGAGATAAGGGTAATTGCAAAGGGAGAGAAAACCCTTGTCTCTCCATTCCCTTGTGCTAAAATTCTGGAGCGATCGCCACACCATCGGTAAGATTAAGTAGTCCTGAGATAATAATTTTATCTTCTGGCTGTAATCCTTGAATCACTTGATAATTATTACCTTTAATTTGGCCTAGCTTCACTCGCTTTTGCCGAGCCACTTGTTGAGACACGCCTTGGGGAGATTTTTCAGTTTCAACTACATAGACAAAAGTTTCTCCACCTACACGAGTCACTGCTGCTGTAGGGACTAAAATTCCAGGGCGCTCATTCCAGATGACTCTGGCCCTAGCCAATTGATTTGCACGTACCTGACCATTAGGGTTATTAAAGAGTGCTTTAATCAATATCCCTTGTTTTTCATCACTGCCATTAGGTGCAATGAAAAATACTCTAGTTCTACCTAACTTCTGACCTTGTGTGTTCATAATCTCCATCGGCATTCCCTCGCGCAATAGAGCTTTTTGCTGTGGAGGCACAGAAACTTTAACTTCTAAAGGTCGATTTTGCAACAGGCTAACCAATGGCGTGGAAGTATTAACGAAATCGCCGGCTTTCACCGAGATTTCGCCAACTGTACCAGCAAAGGGAGCAGTAATTTTGTCGTACTGGGCTTGTTGTTTTGGATTTACATTAGCTTTTTGTAGGGATTTTTCAGCTTGTAAGATACTGGCTCGTTGGGTTTGAATCCTAGAATCAATTGCACCTAGACTAGTTTTGGCAGCAGCGAGCCTATTAGCGTATAGATTGCTAGCCTGTCGAGATACCGCTCCTTGCTGAGCTAAGCTGAAATATTTTTCGTATTCCTGCTGGCTGAGTTGGACATTAGCAATGTAAGATGGCCGTTCTGCCTCCAAAGATTTGAGTGTAGAGCGGGCATTTTCTAGCTGGATTAAAAATGCTTCAGAGGCAGGATTAATTGTATTGACCCCTGCTTGTTGCGGTCTGGAGTCTACTTGGATAATTGCTGCTCCTTGTGCTACTGAATCTCCAGGTTTGACAAATATTTGGGTGACTTGACCCTGAATCGCTGATCTGAGGTTAATTGACCCCTGGGACTCCAGGCTAGCAATAAAATCTGAACTTTCCTCAATGATGCCGCTTTGTACTGTGGATATTTTGACTCTTACCCCTTGAGGTTGAACATTAGCAGTTGAAGGTACTGAATTTTGTGGAGTCAGCAAACGCCAAACGATAGTTACTCCGCCGCCTAACAGTAGTAGTGCAGCTAAAAATAACCAAAGCCACCGCCGTTTTTCTGGAGGTGGCTCAAATGAGGTTTGCGAAGAATTTTCTCCAAAATCAGTTTGAGGCTCTGGGGATGTCATGGCTGATAAGGAATTTAATGAACAAAATGAATTAGAACTCAATCAAGATTTTATCTGTTGAGATTGAAATTCCTGATTTTACATAAACTATTTTGGTAAATTATATATTCACCCATTTAAAATATACTGTTTTGATAATTGCATCTAAATCTACCTAAAGGTGAATGATATCTTTTAAAAAATGGGCTATGCAAAGAGAAGTGGGAACTCTCGCAGATGAGGGACTCAGAAAATAATGACTAATGAATATTAACTTTTAATTTTTCCTTTTTCCTTTTTTGTTGGATGTTGAGGTGAATTATTGGTCGTAGGAGATATCAACATTTTTTCAAAGGCCTTGGAAAGAGTAGTTTGGAAACGCTGGCGATGCTTAAGTTTGAAAAAAGGCCGAACTATTTCTACGTAGGCGTAACCCGCCGTAGGCATCGCACTTTCTTTTTCTCTGTTATCAATAACTCTAATTGGCCGTAGAGTTCCAAGCTGGATTTCTTTTTTTACCATCAATTCAGAAATTCCAGTTGCACCTACGCCGTTTTCAATCGCTGCTTTTGCCATTTCACCACTGGTGAACACTAAAATTACATTTAGTTCACTGAGGTTGATTCCCCAATTGAGCAAGGCTTCCTCAAATCTTTGCTGGGTTCCAGATTCCGGTACCCGCATCACCCAAGGAGTTTGCGTCAGTTGGGTTAACTCGATTTCTCCCTCCTCAAACCAAGGATGTTTTTCACCTACGACAATTTGCAAGCGATCGCTCCCCACAATTTCGTATTCTAGAGTGTTTTGCAGCGCTGGCTTCACGTCTCCTTCCACTAAGCCCAAATCAAATTGTCCCATTGCTGTTCCTACACAAATTGTTTCGGCGTTGGCAAGGGTACAGTCAATTTGGATACCGGGATATAGGCTCTTAAACTCACTAATCTTGCTTGGTAGCCAATAATTGCCGATTGTCAAACTTGAGCCTAATTTCAATTCACCCCGTTGCAGATTATTCAATTCTCGCAATCCCCTTTCGGTCAAGGAGACTTGATCGAGAATTTTCTGCGCCTCCATTTGCAATAACTTACCAGCCTCAGCAATCTCGATATGACGACCAATCCGATGAAACAATTTGACCCCGTACTCTTGTTCTAAATTCTGGATGGCTGCACTGACGGCAGGTTGTGTAATATAAAGTTCTTCTGCTGCCCGAGTAAAGTGTAAGTGGTGCGCCACAGCCATAAATATTTTTAGCTGCTCAAGTGTCATTCCTGCCATTGATGGTATCCCTAAAACTTGGTGTCAAACTTTTCATCACTTCCATTTATCATTTTGAGAAAAAAAAGCATTTGATTCTATCGTTTAGTTTGTCTAAAGTATAAACCAAAGCTTCCTACCTAGTTATTGGTCATTGCGAGTGCAGAGTTAGGAGTAGAGACGCGATTCATCGCGTTTGTACAAGAGTGAGAAATTTTCTCCTCTGCTCCTCCGGCTTCCTCATCTCCCTCGTCTCCCCCAATGCCCAATACTTCTCTACGAGAGGCTGCGCTCAATACAAATGCCTAATTACCAAGCATCAAAATAAGGACTTCGACAAATGAGCGGTTTAGTCACTGCAATTACCACAGGAATTACAGCGTTCAGTGCCACGAATATTGACGATATTGTGATTTTGACGTTGCTGTTTTCACAAGTAAATAAAACGTTCCGCAGTCGTCACATTATTGCTGGTCAATATCTCGGTTTTGCTGCATTGATCGCTGCTAGTCTTCCAGGTTTTTTTGGTGGACTAATTATACCGCAGGACTGGATTAGATTACTTGGTTTAATGCCAATAATTATTGGTATGAGTAGTTTACTAAAGCGCGAAGAGGATTCCTCAGAGGAAGTTACAGAAGAAACTGAGGGTTCTTGTCCCTCTGTAATTCGCAGTTTTATATCTCCGCAAACATGTAATGTAGCTGCGATCGCCTTTGCTAATGGTAGCGACAATATTAGTGTTTACGTACCTCTATTTGCCAATTCGGAATTAGAAAGTTTGTTGCTGATTTTGGGTGTATTCTTTTCTTTAGTGGGTGTTTGGTGTTATGCCGCTTATAAGTTAACTTACTTACCTGCGATCGCTCAATTTTTAACTGATAATGGCAACACTTTTGTTCCTTGTATCTTGGTTGGATTGGGTGTGTTTATTGTTTCAGAAAATGTTACTTGGACTTTGTTATCTGTAATTTCTAGTTATCTATTTTCCTTCATTTTGAGTTTCAATAATCAGCGCTCAAGTCAAGAACAAGAAAAATTAAGTATCTAAAAATTTAGTGTAATAATTCATAATCCTGAATTTTGATAATGAATTACCTACTAAAAAATCTCAAATTAATCGACAGGAGTTGAATCATGAAAATCTGGAAATCTCTGCTAATTGTCTTGATGATTTTTGTTAATCTCGCCTTTGCTCAACCTTCTTTTGCTGATAGACCAAAATTTAGCAAAAACCCTGATTATGTCGAGGTCACAAAAGCACTTAAGCAACTTACTCAGGCAAAAAAAGCCCGAACTCAACTTGCAGGTGTGACACCAGAGGAAATTCAAAAGAAAATCGATGAGTTAGAATTCCAAAAATATGCTTTAGAGACGGGAATTAACTGGGGTCAATGTGAGAACCAAACAGGTAATACCATCGCAGTATATGGCAAAACAGCAAATGAAGAAGAGGAAGAAGATGCTACATACGAGAATGGTCTGTATTTTCTAGCTGATGGTCAGTCTACTCAAAATAGCTGGGATTGTGATGGATTCTATCTGCCAAATGATGCTAAACTCGCAGCCTTAATCCCAGATGGACAAATTCAAGAATTCACACAACCAGTGGCTGTCAAAATACCTGATGGCAGTAAGTTAACGATTAAAACCAATCCAGAGAATGCTGCAATTGAAATCAACATTCCTAATGCTGAAATTGTCAAAGCTAATGAAGTCAACTGGTTTATTCCGAATGTATCACAGGCTTTAATAGATACACGAGTTCCCAATGCGCCTATTGAGAAGTCTTAAATCGGTGAATAATAGACAGTTACCAGTGAACACTAGTTACTGAAATCTATTTCTCAACGAGATGTTTTCAAATTTAACAGGGTAACAGCCAAAATCAGAGAAAAAACAGGACAAAGACTGGTCAAAAATCTCTCTGTTGTTGGCTGTTTTTTTAAGTAATTACTGCTAACTGTTGCCTAAAAGCCTAATTTTGATGTTGCGATTGCCGTTTACCCCACGGTACTTGAGAATAATGCAAAATCTTAGTTAAAATAAACTCAGCAAAAAAATGTACAATCACAATAAATATATTTTACTAGCAGAGTTAGCGCGTTGGATGCAAATAATCTGGAAGGAGATTTGCTATTACCTTCGCGTTTTTTGGAGAGGAGCCTCTTTCAGCATAAAGGTATTATTGATGCAGTTAAAATCGAAATCCACAGAAGAAGTTAAAGATCAAAAGAAAGCAGGACGACTAAATCCATCTCGGATACGAGACCACTTAGCAAATGAGCGTACATACCTGGCTTGGATGCGGACAGGGATTGCTCTTTTGGGCTTTGGTGTGGTCATCGTGCGTCTGCGTGCTTTCCAAATACCTTTGGTGCCCCGTCCTGGTAACGGCTGGAAGTTAGGTTTAGTCTTCTCGCTGGTGGGTTTGATTACGGTGTGGCTATCAACGGGACACTATTTTGCTGTCCGCCGTGATATCGAAGAAGATACTTATGAACCAACAGACCGCTGGGTGCTGTTATTTAGTTTGGCTGTGATGATTCTCGGTGCTGGAGTCATCTATTTTGTTTTTACAACTTCTTTAGATCCAACGAGTCCAGTGATTGCTGAGTAATGCTATTTTTACAGCAGATTTCAAGAAGCGTGAATTACACTATCTGGGTCTGGTAGCTAGGCACAGAGGCTATTCAAATTCTGAATTCTACTGTAACTGTTCGTTAGTTTAAAAGCGCACTTTGTACAACTCGAATAATTCTCCTGATTTCTGGTTGATTACTTTAGCACCAGCAGCTTTAATTGTTTTTTCCCACTCTCCTAGAGGTTCTAAAAATACCTCAGCACCCAGATAAGTTTCCAGAACAGCCCAATCTTCTGCTAAAGGCTGCTCGGAGTTGAGGATGTCAAACACAAAATGTCCGCCTGGTTTTAAAACTCGTTTGACTTGTGTCAGGACAGCATTCCAGTATTCAACTGGAAAATAGCAGCTAAATCCTGTGGCGATCGCCAAGTCAAATTGACCTGCTGAATAGTTTAGATCGTGAGCCGCTCCCAATTCAACACCTTTAAATAGCTTGGAATTCAACTGCGGCCCGCGAGAAGTGAGAATATCTCGCGCCACATTGCTGATTTCTTGTCCATAAAAAAATGCTTGCCAATCCCGCCAAGGATAAATTAACAAGCTGACGCCGCAGCCGATATCTAAACAGTGCTGGTTCTTTTGAGGTTTGGCAACTTCCCAAAAAGGAGAAGCAATTCTCCCGGAAAAATTGCCGCCAGCCCACTCCCGAAAGATTGGCATTGCTTGTACTTCAGCTGGGAGTTCAACGGGTTGACCAAGATATTCTCGGTTGAAGCGGTAGGCTACTTGCGTTAATCTTTCTTGCCAGTCAGTTGATTTGTGGGCAGCGAAGAGATTTTGTAACTGCGAATCGGGCTTTTTGGACATGAGATTTTTGCTAGTATTTCTAAGGATTGTATTCAAATTCGCTTTGCGATGGCGTAACCGCCCGCCGGAGGGATCATTCCTTAGCAGACTTATCTTTTGATTGTAGGGGCGCACAGCTAGCTGTGCGCCCCTACTGTAGTCTATTCAACTAGAAATTGCTCTAGTTTTTTCAAACAGACTTAGCATATTAGCCCAAATCAAAAAGCAAGATTTCGCCGCCGATATTGGTGCTAATTTCTAGCTGTTCTTCGCCGTTGATTTGTACGCCATCACCGGCTCTGAGTTCTTCACCGTTTAAGCTAACTATACCTTGGGCGACTTGTAACCAGGCATAGCGATCGCCTTTGACTTGATAATTAACAACATCACCTTGTTCTAAAACAGATGTGTATAAATCAACATCTTGGTGAATTGTCACAGCACCATCGCGCCCATCTTTAGCAGCAATTAAGCGTAATTTGCCGCGCTTTTCTTCAATAGGAAACGCTTTTTGTTCGTATCTTGGTGTCAAGCCTTCTTGATCGGGCAGGATCCAGATTTGTAACAAGTGCAGTGGTTCAGTTGGCGAAGGATTAAATTCGCTGTGGCTGATTCCAGTACCAGCGCTCATAATTTGGGCATCACCGGGACGAATTACTGAGCCTGTACCCAAGCTGTCTTTATGTTCTACAGCACCTTCTAAGACGTATGTGAGGATTTCCATGTCACGATGACCGTGGGTAGGAAATCCAGCACCAGGGGTAATGCGGTCATCGTTGATTACTCGCAGAGAACGAAATCCCATACGATTGGGATCGTAAAAACTACCAAAGGAAAATGTGTGATAGCTATCGAGCCAGCCCGTTTTAGCGTGACCACGAGAATTGCGATCGTGAATTAAGTGCGTAATTGTATTTTTAGACATAGATTTACCTCGTTGTTAATTGTTTTTAGGTAAGAATTCAGAATTAATAGGTCTTGGATACCCAACATTGTTCAGACTTCTTATTTATTTAACCTAATTTTGAACTATTTAAATAGTAAAGTATATACATATAAAATGAAAAGTACGTACTTAAAAGTGCCATACTTACCAAAAAGATACTGTGAAATTTTAGAGTGATTTTCAATTGAATAGCGTTGTTTTATTAACGTAAATTTGACGAACCTCTCCCTGCCTTGAACTTTAGTTCAAGTCTTTCCCTCTCCCACTCTGAGAGGGACGGTTTTGCGTAGTAAAAACAGGGAGAGGTTTTTTGTTTGAGGTTAGAATATGAGCCATCGAATTCACATTTTATTAGTATAAAAAAATAAAAATATTTGTAACTTAGATTTTGAAAGACTAAGCTAAGAAAACTAGGTATTCTTTTATTCTGAATTCTGGTATAGGAATCCGGTTTGATTTCTGAAAAAAATCCGTACTCTTCTAATCCCCTTCTTCACTATTGCCTATTGCCTGTTCCCTGCCTCTACGAGTAATTTCAAAAATCAAATACTAGTCTTATATATATAAATAATATGGTGCGTTAAGCTAAAGCCTAACGCACCCTACTACTAGTTAAGATTTACTGTTCCCTGATTCAAAAGTGCTTATCTGACGCCAGCAGCTGTCTTTTGAGTTTTAGTAGCACCTGCATTGCCATTCTCTGCCTTAATTTCTGCTACTTGTAGATGAGCTTCTAAGAACCAGAGGCGTTTGTCAATGGTGCGGGAAATTTCAGTGTAAAGGTCAGCGGTATCAGCATCACCTAAGTCATCGGTTTTAGCGATCGCTTCTCGGATATGTTTAGCGTAAAGTGCAAAACGATCTGCTAAGGCTGTTACATGGTCTTTACCGTCCAAAATATCAAAGGGATATTCTGGCAGAATGGAATTATTAGCAGCAGAACGGGCTGTTCCTACAGCATATCCACCCAAAGCAGTGACGCGTTCCGCAACCATATCAACATATTCTTCCAATTCACCAGCAAGTTCATCAAATAATTCGTGTAGCTGGTAAAAATCGGTGCCTTTAACATTCCAGTGCGCTTGCTTTGCCTGAGTTTTCAAATCTAAACTAGCTGCTAAGGTTTTGTTGAGAAGTACCACGATTTGCACTCGCGCTTCGGCGGGAATGTCAATGCGAGTAGGGTACAAACGTGATGAAATGGTGTTGTCGCTCATGGTTGTAGTTAATGCCTTTTACAGTTAACTTTACAGATTTTGCTATGCAATGCGAAACTCTCTGACGATAGATTGTATTCAAGGCTGAATGTGTTACTGTTTGTAACTGATACAATTTTCGATGAAAGAAGTTGAGATTTAGGTTTGAGAACGTATTACTCTTCAAGGGTTATGTAAATATATCGATCGCTAGTCAATAGTCATTGGTCATTGGTGAATAACAAAACACTAATAATAAAGAACAAGTAACTAAAGACTAATGACTAAGAAAATTAGATCCGATGGTTGTCTATGGCATTAAATGTACCACCAAAAAGACGATCGCGAATCATATCGCTGTGCAAAAAGTCATGGGGAAAACCCAGTTCAATTTGACTCACTTCATTTAAACGCTGCAAATGTTCTGGAGAAAGAGTCACATCCAAAGAAGCTAAGTTATCTTGAAACTGAGTTAATTTACGTGCGCCAATAATCGGAATTATTACCCCACTTTGAGCGCGTAACCAAGCTAATGCTACCTGTGATGGTGTGTATCCAATTTCTGCTGCTACTTGACTTACAACTTCCGCGATCGCTAAACTTTTTTCTGAAATAGTTCCTAATGCTGGATTTGCTAACCGTCCTTGTTCGCCGCTTTCTTGAGCAGATTTATTGTACTTACCTGTCAGCACACCACCACCCAAAGGTGACCACGGTGTGACTGCTAAATCGAAAGCTTTGGCCATCGGTATTAAATCGCGTTCTGGTGTCCGCTGAATTAAACTATACTCAATTTGCAGGGCGACAAACTGCGTCCATCCTTGATATTGGGCGATGGTATTTGCTTGGGAAACAATCCAAGCGGGTGCGTCAGAAATGCCGACGTAAAGTACTTTACCTTGGCGGACTACATCATCAAGCGATCGCAATACTTCTTCAATAGGTGTGGTAAAATCCCAAGCGTGCAACCAGAATAAGTCAATGTAGTCAGTATTCAACCGCTTCAGGCTACCTTCTAAAGACTGGATTAAGTTCTTGCGATGATTCCCACTACCGTTAGGGTCGCCCTTCTTATCGTTCATCCGCAAGGGAAAAGAATATTTCGTAGCAACTACAAAGCGTTCCCGGTCTTTGGAGATTAATTCACCGACAATTTTTTCGCTGCTACCATCGGTGTAACCATTGGCGGTGTCAATAAAATTGCCTCCTGCTTCCACAAAAGCATCAAAGACTTTAGCGCTTTCGTCTTTGGAAGCACCCCAACCCCAATCTTCACCAAAGGTCATGGTTCCCAAGCAGAGTTCGGAGACTCTTAACCCGCTTTTGCCCAAGAGTTTGTATCTCATGAATATTTTCTCATTAATGAAAAAAACTATGCGAATACTATCCCAAAGGCATGATAACTAGAAATTAGGACTTAAGTAGGTCGGTGAGAAAAAACAAAGATATGTAATACCAATTCAAAATTCACGCATTCAAAATTCAAAATTAAGAAAGCCAGACAGAACAAGGGTTTGGGAGTATGTATCTGTCGCATTGTTTTTTCAAATTGGTATAACGAATTGTAAAATCTCTGAAACTGGCTCATAGTTGCGCTGTCTTCGCGAAAGCGCAACTACGAGCCATGATGAGAATAATTGAAAAATCAATGATTCTATACTGCTTGATTTTTTAAATTATCAAGATTAATTCTGAATTCTTCTTCAATGCAATAGTTCCCAATCTTCCAGCAAGGAAATAGCATCTTTATACAAAGATAAATTCACTTGGTTCACTTCTATTCCCTGTCCGATTCCTTCTAGAAGGGTAATTGTCAATTTTCCTCCTAAATGTTCGCGGAACTCAGTAAGACCCCTAAATATACAATTGGAATGGTCTGGGCGATCTAATTGCTCTGTTAGTGCTGGTACATACAGAGTAAAGCCTAATTTCTTAAGTGTAACTAGAACCCTTTGCCACTCTGATTGTAAAAGTTGCCCTGTTAAATATGAATAGGTTGTATCCAAAGCAATGCCGATCGCTACAGCTTCACCGTGACGTAAACTGTAATTAGTTAAGTGTTCTAGTTTGTGAGCAGCCCAATGTCCAAAATCTAAAGGACGCGATGAACCCATTTCAAAAGGGTCGCCACCACCAGCAATATGTTGTAAGTGCAACTGCGAACAACGATAGATCAGCTTTTCCATAATCTCCATATCTCGGTTAGCTAATCTATCGGCATAAGTCATAATAAAATTAAAGAAATCTGCATCTTTAATTAACGCTACTTTCACCGCTTCTGCAATACCCGATCGCCAATCGCGATCGTCAAGGCTAGTAATAAAGTCAAAGTCATTCAATACGGCATAAGGTGGCATAAATGTGCCAAGAAAATTTTTCTTGCCAAAGGCATTAATTCCATTCTTGACCCCGACACCCGAATCATTTTGTCCTAATACTGTTGTCGGCACCCGTAGCAGTCGAATTCCTCGATGAGCCGTGGCTGCTGCGTATCCTGCCATGTCTAATACGGCTCCACCTCCAATTGCTAACACGTAGGAATGACGGCACAATCCAACTGCATCGATTCGTTGATGAATTTGCTCTATAAATCTAGAATCATTCTTGACTGCTTCTCCACCGGGAACGATTATTGGTTCACCACTCAAGGTAAGTACATCTGCATAATGCTGAGCGTAAAGTGCTAATTTTTTTAGTAACCCACTTTGATAATTTAAAACTCCACCATCTACCACCACTAGAACTCGTTTTGGAGTTGTCTCTCCATTTCCGGCAATCACTTGTGCCAACAAAGAATTATCTAATTCAAATAAACCTCTGGTGAAATGAACATCATAGTTGAAGGTTACTCGAACACATTGATTAATGGGTTGTAGATTTAGAGCAGTCTTTTGCTTGATTGCCATATCTAAATATTATTAACTAATAATTAATTGTAAATATATGGGGTACTTTAATGAAGATTTGCGGCTATTTCAAGAATATAAATTTGGCATTTCAATATCCCAATAATTTACTAGACAATTAGATCTAATAAATCATTGTTTGACAGTGCTATCATCTATTGTTGAATCAAGCCCAAGATCACAATTATTTGCAAATATCTTGACTGTTATACTTAAATATATTTTAGAGCTTATATTTAAGTTTAACAATTGATATCATCATTATTACATAAAATTCTAATTTTTTTCCGTAAGGTAACTTGCGGTTTTATCGATTGAAAATCAGATCTTTACAGTATCTTCTCTAAATTAAATAGATTTTATAGATTCAATGAAGTTATTAGCTAAGTAATATAGTATAGAACTGGTTGAATAATAAAGTATCAAATTTAATGCTAGATATTATACATAGTTGTCACCAAAAAAAGTTGGACAACTTCTCCTGAAATTTATCATGAGTACAGTAAACAAGTTACTACATCAGTGGTTACTACAGTCTGTTTCCCAGACGGGTATTGCTTGGCTGGAACAGAAGCAGGTACAGATTGCTAGCGGTGCAGCTGAGCGGGTGTTTTTCACAGCTTTTAGTGCTGTGCCGCGTTATCTGGGTAAACAGAATTTGCAGCTAACATCCCAAGATTTGGAAGCAGCAGAGGAGGCAATTCCTGGTTGGAATCCTGGTAATTGGAGTGTAGATCAAGCAGGTCGCACACTCTTACTTTTAGCTTTGCCTTACGATGATGCCGAGGGTTATGTGCGAGTCTCCTTTGGAGAGGCTGTGCCAACGCTTGATAAAGTTTTCTCTAGTGCCGATATGGGCGAGTTAGTTGCACTTTATCAGAGTTTACCCTTATTGCCACATCCAGAATTACATCGTCACCGTGCTGCTGAGGGAATTCGTAGCAATATGAGCAATGTATTCCAAGCCATAGCACTACGCAACCCTTATCCGGCCAATTATTTAGATAATGCTGCTTGGAATCAGATGGTGCTAAAAGCCGTCTTTGTCGGTAGCCCATTACATCTAATTTGGGGTCTAGATCGTCGCGCTAACCCAGAATTAGCGAAGATGTTAACAGACTATGCCCACGAACGCTGGGCTGCTAAACGCTCAGTTACCCCAGAACTTTGGCGACCTGTAGGTAAATTTGCTGATAGTGCAATCATCGCAGATTTAGAAAAAGTTCTGATAAACGGAGATATAGCTGAGCAGCAAGCAGCAGCATTAGCTTGTGCTGAATCAGCTTTACCCGAAGCGCAAGTATTACTTTCCCATTATCCGGATTTACAGTCATCCATAGAACAGGGTAACCTGACTTGGAATAGTTTTAGCAGCGATCGCTGAAAGAGATTGGGGATTAGGGACTGGGGACTAGGGACTAGGGAATAAGATTCAAAATATATTTTCCAATCCCAAATACCCAATACCCAATCCCCAATACCCAATCCCTAATCACTAAACCACACCATGATGTTTATCGATCCTCACATTCACATGTGTTCCCGTACTACTTACGATTACCTAGTAATGCGGGAATATGGCATTGTCGCCGTTATTGAACCAGCTTTTTGGCTAGGACAACCCCGAACCAACGCGGGCACATTCCAAGACTATTTCAGCAGTCTTGTGGGCTGGGAACGGTTTCGTGCTAACCAGTTTGGCATCCAGCATTACTGTACAATCGGCTTAAATCCCAAAGAAGCTAATAATGAAGCATTGGCAGCAGAAGTGATAGAACTGCTACCACTTTATGCTTGTAAAGAAGGAGTTGTGGCCATTGGCGAAATTGGCTACGACGATATGACAGAAGCAGAAGATAAGTACTTTTGTCAACAGTTAGCATTAGCCAAAGAACTCGACATGTTGGTACTAATTCATACTCCTCATCGTAATAAGAAAGCGGGTGCTATTCGGAGTATGGATCGGTGTATTGAATATGGCTTAGATCCTTCACAAGTAGTTATTGATCATAACAACGAGGAAACTGTTGAAGAAGTACTAAAACGGGGTTTTTGGGCAGCTTTTACTATTTATCCCCAGACAAAAATGGGTAACGCCAGGATGGTGGAAGTTGTTCGTAAATATGGATCTGACCGCATCATTGTTGATAGTAGTGCTGATTGGGGAATTAGCGATCCATTAGCAGTGCCAAAAACGGCTCAGTTAATGTTAGAAAGAGGCATTCCTGAAGAACATGTACGAGCAGTTTGTTACGAAAATGCCCTAGCTGCTTACAGCCAAACCGGGCAGATGCAAGCCTCAGACTGGCTCAACCCCCAATCTATCGACCAGCGTCAGCTATTTAATGGTAATTCTGTGTTGCGGGGACAAGAACCAGGCATTAATTCACTTTCAGTGCTGATTGAATAGAAAATTGGGCATTGGGGAGCCACTGCGTTGGGCGGCTTTGCCGACTTGAAGCAAGTGGCGTCATGGGGCATTGCAAGAGAAATTTTTATCTTTGCGTTGTCACTTTCACAATCTGAAATCAAAATCGAAAATATTGTTAGGGGGCAGATAAGTGAGTGTTGCAAGCTTGAATTTTCAAAGCTGGCGGGGCTATTTTGAATTGATGCGTCCGGCTAATATTGTTACTGCTTGGGCTGATATTTTAGTTGGGTTTGCTGCTTCTGGTTCTGGGATTATTTTCGCTCAATTAATTAATGGTGACGCCAATTTTGCGGTTTTAATTCCATTAGCTTGGTTGTTATTAGCAACGACAGGCTTATATGGCGGCGGTATTGTTTTTAATGATGTTTTTGATGCTGATTTAGATACAAAAGAACGACCAAATAGAGCAATCCCTAGTGGCCGGGTGTCTTTGAGAAATGCTATTTTCTTAGGCAGTATAATGTTTGCCATCGGCATTGGAGCGGCTTTTCAAGTATCCTGGTTGAGTGGGGCGATCGCTATCTTCATTGCTCTTTCAGCACTGCTGTATAATTCCTTTGCCAAACATCATTCTTTTTTCGGGCCACTTAATATGGGTTTGTGCCGTGGCAGTAACTTATTATTAGGTGTAAGTGCTGTCCCAGCAATCATCGGAGAACGTTGGTATCTAGCGCTGATTCCTGTGATTTACATTGCGGCTATCACTGCAATTAGTCAGGGGGAAGTTCACGGAGGAAAGAAGATTACCGGAGTATTAGCGCTAGTTTTGATTGCAATAGTTTTGACGGCACTTTTAGCATTAGGAATATTACCAGAGTATACAGCGATCGCAGCATTACCATTTGCAGTTTTATTAGCTATCCGAGTTCTGCCTAATTTTGTTAAAGCGGCGCGTGAACCTTTAGCCGAAAATATCCGCAATGCTGTCAAAATAGGTGTGTTGTCTCTTATTGTTTTAGACGCCACTATTGCATCTGGTTTTGCTGGTTTGTATTACGGTTTAGCAGTCCTAATTTTGCTACCAATTTCTATGAAATTAGCACAAATATTTGCGGTTACTTAACATTAATCTTGCTCGATAGAGTTATGAAAACCTCACGCAGAGGCGCAGAACGGTTTTTCAAACTTGAATGATTACAAAATATTGTATACAACTCAATCTTTCTCTTTGCGTCTCTGCGACTCTGCGTGCAAATAAAAAATAGGGGATAAAACTAGAAAATGAAAATTATAAACAACAACTTCCATTTAACTTATTGCAGCAATATTCATCCCGGCGAAAGTTGGATAGAGGTCTTTGCAAATTTACAAAAATATATTCCCGAACTCAAATCACGTTTATCACCGACAGAAACTTTTGGGATTGGTTTGAGATTAGCAAATACAGCCGCCAAAGAACTTTTAGAAAGTAAGAATCTGGCTGAATTTCAAAAATGGCTAACTCAACAAGAGTTATACGTTTTTACCTTAAATGGATTTCCTTATGGCGGATTTCATCGACAGGTAGTCAAAGACCAAGTTTATGCACCAGATTGGTCTACAGAAGAACGGGTTAATTACACATTAAACCTTACACAAATTTTAGCAACTCTGTTACCAGAAGGACTTGATGGCGGAATTTCTACACTGCCATTATCGTATAAACCTTGGTGGGAAAAAGACCAAGCAACTTTTGAGACAGTGCTGAAAAAGAGTTGTTTGAATTTAGCATCAGTTGTTACAGAAATGATTCGCATCTGGGAAGAAACAGGAAAATTACTCCATATTGATTTGGAACCCGAGCCAGATGGATTAATTGAAAATACCTCAGAAGTAATTGATTTTTTCCAAAATTGGTTATTGCCAATTGGCGGTAATTATTTATCAGAAAAATTAAATATTGAACAGAGTTTAGCTGAAGCTAAATTGCTAGAACATGTTAGGCTTTGTTATGATACCTGCCATTTTTCAGTTGAATACGAGGAACCAAAATCTGTATTTGCACGTTTAGAATCAGCAGGAATTAAGATTGGTAAGGTTCAAATCAGTGCAGCAATTCAAGTAAAAATCCCTGCTGAAGTTGAAAAGCGTAGTTTAATAGTCGAACGCTTGCGTCCTTTTGCAGAATCTACCTATCTTCACCAAGTAATCGAACGTCGTAGCGATGGTACGCTATATCACTATCCGGATTTAGTCACTGCATTACCACATTTAGAACAATCTCTAGCTGAAGAATGGCGGACTCATTTTCATGTCCCTATTTTTATTCATGATTATCAAATATTGCAGTCTACGCAAGATGATATTGCTACTGTTTTGCATCTACTTCAAACAAACAATGCTTGCTCACATTTAGAAATCGAAACTTACACTTGGGATGTATTGCCATCAGAAATGAAGATAGATTTGCTGACTTCTATTCAGCGGGAATATGAATGGGTGTTAAAAGAACTCGCTGCAAATTAAAAGGAATTAAGTTTATGAAAAAAACGGTTATTTTAAATGTCGTGGGATTGACGCCAAGCTTACTAGGAAAAAATACCCCGTTTTTATCTGCTTGGGCGGCTATTGGTCAAGTGGTTCCAATCAAAACAGTATTACCTGCTGTAACTTGTTCTGTTCAGGCTACTTATTTAACCGGAAAATTTCCTGATGAACATGGAATTGTTGCTAATGGTTGGTACTTCCGCGATGAATGTGAAGTAAAATTTTGGCGACAATCTAATAAATTAGTACAGGCTCCCAAAGTTTGGGAAATTGCTAAATCAATTGATTCAAACTTCACTTGTGCCAACCTTTTTTGGTGGTACAATATGTATTCTTCGGTGGATTATGCCATTACACCGCGCCCGATGTATCCCGCAGATGGGAGAAAATTACCTGATATTTATACTTATCCTAGTGATGTGCGATCGCCAATTCAATCTGATTTAGGTCAATTCCCTTTATTTGATTTTTGGGGGCCAAAAACTTCAATTAATTCTAGTCAATGGATTGCCAATTCTGCAAAATGGATTGAGGAACGCTATAGCCCTACATTATCATTAGTTTATCTACCACATTTAGATTACTGTCTGCAAAAATTTGGTCACAATGAAACACACATTCAAGCAGATTTACAGCAAATTGATGCAGTTTGTGGCGATCTAATTGAATATTATCAAGCACGAAATACTCAAGTAATTATTCTTTCTGAGTATGGCATTACCCCAGTTTCTAAAGCTGTAGATTTGAACCGCGTGCTACGGAAAAATAATTTAATTGCTGTGCGGGAAGAATTGGGGCGAGAATTGCTCGATTTTGGTGCTAGCATTGCCTTTGCCGTTGCCGATCATCAAGTTGCTCATGTATATGTGAACGAGCCGGCGTACATCCCAAAAGTGCGATCGCTTTTAGAAGCCACTGAAGGCGTAGCCCAAGTTTTGGATGAACAGGGTAAACAAGCCTACCATCTCAATCATCCCAGATCTGGAGAGTTAGTGGCGATCGCTCAACCTGACGCTTGGTTTACCTACTATTATTGGCTCGATGATGCAAAAGCCCCTGATTTTGCTAGAACAGTAGATATCCACCGCAAACCCGGTTACGATCCTGTAGAACTTTTCCTCGATCCACAAATTAAATTTCCTCAGGGAAAAATCGCTCTCAAGTTACTTAAGAAACAACTCGGTTTTCGCTACCTCATGGATGTGATTCCTCTAGATGCTTCCTTAGTACGTGGCTCTCACGGTCATATTACTACTTCTGTTGATGAAGGGGCTTTATTTATCACCCATCAAACTCACCTTGTTGATGAAAATCTAATTGAGGCCACGGATGTTTGCTCGTTGATTCTCAAACATTTAAATCAAGATTAAGGAGTAGGGAAACTCTGGTGAGGGTGATTGCGCCATAACACCTAAAATGAAACACGAAGGATCATCACATCCCAAAGACGCGATAAATCGCCGTCTCTACAAAGGACTGATTATTGTAAAGACGGCGATTTATCGCCTCTCTCGTCTTAACCTCTAGGAGTTCTAAATATTGCTCCCAAAGATACAAAAAAAAGCCCTTGTAATTCATAGTCATTTCGAGTATGCTTTATTTATGAACTCATAATGACTATGAATTAGCTGATTATATTCAGTAGGTATTCGTTTATCTACTGACTAACAATATACTGTAGGCAATTTGAGTAACTTCACGGAGAACTTCTTTACATGACTGAACCCCAAAACTTGACAACTGCTGACGGCATTCCTGTTGCTGATAACCAGAACTCACTTACTGCGGGGTCACGTGGCCCTGTATTAATGCAGGATTTCCACTTACTAGAAAAGCTGGCTCATTTCAACAGAGAACGCATTCCTGAAAGAGTTGTCCATGCTAAAGGTGCTGCTGCTTTCGGTACTTTTACGGTTACAAATGATATCACACGCTACACGAAAGCCAAACTTTTTTCTGAGATTGGCAAAAAAACAGAAGTTCTGTTGCGTTTTTCTACGGTTGGCGGAGAAAAAGGTTCAGCAGATGCGGAACGCGATCCTAGAGGTTTTGCCATCAAGTTTTACACAGAAGAGGGCAACTGGGATATCACAGGTAACAATACTCCGATTTTCTTCATCCGTGACCCACTGAAGTTTCCTGATTTCATTCATACTCAAAAGCGGAATCCCCAAACGAATTGTAAAGACCACAATGCAAAATGGGATTTTTGGTCACTGAGTCCGGAATCGCTGCACCAGGTAACGATCCTGTTTTCCGACCGGGGAATTCCCAAAACCTATCGACACATGGACGGCTTTGGTAGCCATACTTTTAGCTTAATTAATGCTCAAGGCGATCGCGTTTGGTGTAAATTTCACTTTAAGACCTTGCAAGGACATCAAACCTTGACAGAGGAGGAATCGGGCAAGCTTAAGGGAGAAGATCCCGATCATGCGACTCGCGATCTATTTGAAGCGATCGCTCAAGGAGATTATCCCAAATGGCGGATGTGTATTCAAGTGATGACAGAGGAGCAAGCAGCAAAACATCGAGATAATCCCTTTGACTTGACAAAAGTTTGGAAGCACTCAGAATATCCCTTAATTGAAGTCGGGATATTAGAGCTAAATCGTAACCCAGAGAATTATTTTGCCGAAGTTGAACAAGCCGCTTTTAGTCCTAGTGCAGTGGTTCCTGGAGTTAGTTTTTCTCCAGACAAAATGCTTCAAGCTCGGATCTTTTCTTACCCAGATGCTCAACGGTATCGCTTGGGTGGTAATTATCAGCAACTACCAGTCAACCAGCCCAAATGTCCAGTGATACATTACCAGCGAGATGGCTTTATGGCATCGGGAAACAACGGCGGTAGCGCTCCCAACTATGAACCCAATAGTGCTGAGGGTACGCCCAAAGAAAATCCAGCTTATGCAGAGCCACCCAGCCACTTGGGCGATGTCACAGTCGATCGCTACAATCATCGTGAAGGAAACGACGATTATACTCAAGCAGGCGACCTCTATCGGTTAATGACTCCCGAACAGCAAGAACGTCTTGTGCAAAATATCGTTGGTAGCCTCAGCCAAGCAAAGCAAGATGTCCAAATGCGTCAACTTTGCCACTTTTTTAGAGCAGATGTTTCCTATGGTCTTCGTGTAGCTGAGGGGTTAGGCATTGCGATCGATCCTTCAATGTTCGGTGCTACTGCTCAACCTGTAGGTAACTGGTAGTTTCAGGTTTACCTACTGAAACTGCTGCTTAGATTTCCAACTTTCTGAAGAAGTCAGGGATCTGAGCAGCAACTTTTGTTTAAGAGTAACTACTATTCGACCTCTTAAGACTGACGACGCCGACATAAGATTTCCAAATTCTGACGAATTGTTATTGTAATGGGATGGTGTAGCCCTAGCTGCGGTTCAGCAATTTCTAAAGCTTGAATGTACAAAGGTTCGACTTCGCTGTAGCGTCCCTGTGAACAGTATAATATGGCCAAATTGTTCAAGGTATGTGCCACATCCGGGTGATATTCTCCCAGCAGGAGTCTTCTCATCTCCAAAGCTTGGATGAATAAAGTTTCCGCTTCTATGTAGCGTTCCTGTAAACGATAGAGTCCTGCTAAATTGTTGAGGATAACTGCCACATCTGGGTGAAATTCCCCCAACAGGCGTTTTGTTATCTCCAAAGCTTGGATAAACAAAGGTTCTGCTTTATTGTAGTGTCCCAAAGAAGAGTAGACGAATGCCAAATTGTTCAAGTTTTGTGCCACATCTGGGTGAGATTGCCCCAGCAGGCTTTTTCTCATGTCCAAAGCTCGGATGAACAAAGGTTCTGCTTTATTGTACTGTCCCACAGACGAGTTGAGGAATGCCAAATTGTTCAAACTAGTGGCCACATCCGCGTGAAATTCCCCCAGCAGCTGTCTTCTCATGTCCAAAGCTTTGATGAACAAAGTTTCTGCTACAGAATAGCGTCCCTGAGAACGGTAGAGTAATGCCAAATCGTTCAGGGTTTGTGCCACATCCAGGTGAGATTCTCCCAGCAGGCGTTTTTTCATCTTCAAAGCTTCGATAAACAAAGGTTCGGCTTCTCGATAGCGTCCCAAAGTACGGTAGAGTCCTGCCAAATTGTTCAGTCCAGTCGCTACATCCGAGTGAGATTCTCCTAGCAGGCGTTTTTTCATCTCCAATGCTTGCAGGAACAAAGGTTCAGCTTCGCTGTAGCGTCCTTGCAAACGGTAGAGTCCTGCTAAATTGTTCAGAGTCCTTGCTATATTGGGGTGAAATTCTCCCAGCAGGTGTTTTCTGATTTCCAATGCTTGCAGGAACAAAGGTTCGGCTTCGCTGTAGCGTCCCAGAGTACGGTAGAGTAATGCCAAATTGTTTAAGCTTTGTGCCACACTGGAGTGAGATTCGCCTAACAAGCGTTTTCTCATCTCCAATGCTCGCAGGAACAAAGGTTCGGCTTGTCTGTAGCGTCCTTGGGAGTCGTAAAGTAATGCCAAATTATTTAAGCTTTGTGCCACATTGGGGTGTGAGTCTCCAAAGCGTTCTTTTGTGGCTAATAAACTTTGTTCATACCAAGGTAAAACTTGCTCGTACCAAGTTAAAACTTGCTCACCAGCCCCTTGTGCTTGGTAAAATCTACCTAAGCCAACAAGAGCCGAAATTAACTCTTCATTGCTGAGCCAATCTTGATTAACTGTGGCGACTTCTGCAAGGTGAGGGATGGCAAAGGTTACTCGATCAATTTCTATCCCTGTGAGTGTTTGAGGAATCTTCCGCGCCATAGCTACCATTGCTTGACAAAACCCACGCTTAAGTTTGTCACTTTCAGCCAAATCTTCTAACTTCCGATGCAGTAATTCTTGAATGCGATCGTGAACTTGGTATGTGTCATCTGCCAATTTTTGCAGCAGATAACGCTCAACTAAAACTGTGCAGTTAGCTTTCAGGTCAAATTCCAAATGGCTATAACTTGCTGTTAATTGTACTAAATACCAGGGAATAGGAGCCAAAGCAAACAAACTTAATAGACAAGCTAATTTTTGTACCTCTGGTTCCAAGCACTCCCAATTTAACTCAAAGGCTACTACTACACCAGATTTCTTACCAGACTCGCCTGCCGATGCTGATAATTGCTGTAGCCGCGCAAGGATATCTGCTAGCATGATTCTCCCCCTAGCTCTCGGCATTGTGCTGCTATTAGATAAATTCCAACGGGTATATAACCTACAAATTCACAGAGTTTCTTTGCAAACTCTAATTCTTTCTCAACCCAATCTTTTCCTAACAGGTTTGTTAACAGTTCTAAAGCTGCATCTGGTGACAATGCACCTAACTCCAGCGATGGATATATTAACCCTGTGTTTTGCCTAGTGGTAATTAACACCTTAAAGTGAGAATCTCTGGGTGGTAGACAAGCTTGAATTTGCATCCAGTCTTTAACATCATCAAATACTAATAACACTTGGTCAGATTCCCAGTTACGCCAGCAATAGTTAAGTCGATTAGGTCGGCTTAATCCATAAGGAATACTAAAATCGCGAAGATTTAAAATCGCAAAATCTACTAGTTGTGTTATTAGATTAGTTCCTTGGGGATTTAACCAACAACACCCTCCGGGGTAATCTTCTAAAAATTGCCATGAGTATTGAATGGCTAACTCTGTTTTCCCCACCCCGCCTTGCCCAGTCACATCGGTAATTACCACAACATCATTCTCTTGTAATAGCTGACGCAATTGTTCTATTTGATCATCCCTACCCACAAATTTACGAGCTTGACTATGTTGAATATTATGCGGGATATCAAATGGATTGAAATGATATTTTTCAATATCTCCATTCCAATTGCGGTAATAAAAATAAGTCGGTAGTTGTTTTTTATTGAAGCTGGTAAATCGCTGCTTAACTGCTTCAGCAATTACTTTCATATTAGGTGGAAAAGTTCCATTAGCTTCAGCTAATGCTTCTCTCACTGCTTGAGAAAAGTAACCTGTTTTGGCTTCAGAATTTACCTCGGCTTTCTCTCCTTCACGCGTAGCTAGTAACACAAATTGTTGACTGTCTCGCCTTGGCTGTCCACTCAGAAAAGTTTTGCCACCTAGGTTAGTTGGTCTTCCCTTCAACTCTAAGACATAATTAGCACAAGCATCAATAATACAGATATGATTGCGAATCTGAAATCTATCTGAACTTAACAAAACTAATAAAGAATTGAAATCCACATTCTGCCAATTTTGTTTATTTGCATCAGCACAAATTAATCGACGTTCTCGTTCTGAGGTAATCAAACCATGTCCCGCCCAAAAAATGTAGAGTAAATCCCCCAGTTTTGGGGATAAAAAGTTAGTCACAATGTCGCAGATATTTTGCTCTGTTGCTAACTCTACATTTAACCCACATTCCCCAATTAACTGATGATTTTCTTCCAGCGTTGATAAACATAACCGGATATTCTCCTTCGGTACACCGCGCCGATGCAGCCAATGAGCAAATTTCAGCGCGTCATCGGCTGGCCCCCCACCCGGCACATTCCAAGTAGATTCATGGTACTTTTCAATACCCACAATTAACCCAAAAGTCCGCTCAGGTTTAGCCATAACATCCATTATGGCAACCTCGAAATAATCGCCTCCCAGGTTTTAGCATTTGTCCAATAAGCACCGTGGGAACGGGGAAATGGTTGTCTGCTATCCACTTGCACATCCTGCACCCTATCAGGAAAAATATTCTTAGCAACGTAACTGAGAAAATCCCGTAAATCGTAGATATTTAACCATTCGGGGAAATGCTCTGGCAATAACTCTCCATATTTTAAGCTGTAGAGGGCGTTAATCTCATATAAAAATGGTGCTTGGGAACCAACTGTCACTAATAATTCCACCTGAGATAATTGCTGTTGCACTAGCAAATCTACACAAGCGATACCTCCCAAACTATGGGCGATTAAAACTACTGGCGGTTCTGCTTGTTCGATTTGTTGCTGGATAAACTCCCTGATTTTTTCACCCCGCGTCAGATACAACAAAATATCACCAGGCATAGGCGAAATTTTATCAGTTAACTCCAGGCGGTTTCCTCTGACATAATTTGTTCCGCCGTGCTGCGCTAATTCAACAAGTGGCTTTAATAACCAGCCACCCAATCCTAACTCTGCCTCTCCCAAAGCCAAAGTTAGCAATTCCACAACTTTATCGCGCAATTGGGCATCGGTGAGTATGGGGGGAAATTTTTCTTGCTGTTCGCTAATAAACATTGCTTGAGCCACAATTGCTCTAGCTATTGCTGCATAATATTCACTCAAATCAGATTCGGAAACTGTGAGCAATGCCCGTTCATACGGTTGGCTGTGGATAATAACCTCTCGTGCTGGCTCAAATACCTCTGCAATTCCCGCCTCTTGCAACTTAGCTTCCAGTTGAGATGCTGGAGTGAGACTGGCTACACGAGATTGTAAAACATCCCCCGGTTCTTCCCCAAAGGGATTTCCTGACTCAATCGGTTTTAAAGACAACAGCCGCAATTCATACAGAGGATCGCGGTATAATTGTCCCCACAACACAATATCTGCGTCTTCTTCTCCTGGAGATAAAGCCAGCGTCGCATCTTCCAAGGGTACTGATGCCCGATTATTATTGAACTTCGCACCTAATACACCCCAAAGGCAGGGAGCAACTTTGATATCAGGACGTTGGGCGTGAATTTTTTGCTCAATTATCTGAAAAGTTTCGTTGTATTCTCGTTCCCTAATGCCAGTGCCATGTACAAATATTACGGTAGTCACAATAATTCGTAATTTATAATTCGTAATTCGTAATTTTTACCCCATACCTGAAGTTAGGAGCTTGAAATAATGATACTACCCGTTGTTATATTTCCATTGATGAATCAAGGGGCTTGTACCTATTTAATTACGAATTACGAATTACGAATTACGAATTAGTAATTATCACTTGGTTTATTAAATACTTCTAAAATCTGTCTGCATATCTGTTTGAGCTTATCTCCAATTTCAGTAGAAGGGGAAGATGCGCCGACAATACTCCAGTTTTCCACCGTAGAGAGTCGCCACGCCTCGCCCCGATGATCGAATCCAGCGACCTCCACACCGATCGCTCGCCGGGAATTATTGATGGGATCTTGATAAAATCGGATTTGAATTAACACGCTGCGACTTCGCCAAGATTTACTAATACCAGGAAAGTGAAAGCCAATATCTATAGAATCTGGATCGATTAACTGCCTAGTTTCCGGGTCATTCTTCCAGGGTTTGAGGTCAGATTTGGCATCAGGAAACTCGAATTTGAACAAATTAACTACCGTAGCAATCTTGCCGGCGAGTTCAAGGTTAGTTGCCTGTTCAGATGCGTTCACTAAAAAACACTCCTATATTGCGTCGGCGTCTGGGGAAAGATGAAGACAGGAAAACGCCAGAAGGCTTATACCATTGGTGTTTCAGCTTATCAAGACCTTAGAAATTTCGCAACTTTAAATCAGGTTTCCCTAACAATATTCTGATTAACAGACGCGAAAAATCGCTTCTTGTTGGGACTGAGTAGCACCTATTAAGTAATTGTACTTAAAAAATTCAAAAACAGCAGATGAAACTACTCAAAAGCCCTGCCCATAAGCGGGCTGGGTCACTTTACACTAGAGTGGATAGATAAGCCTCACCCTTTTTTCTCACTCAATAATCATGGGTAACACTTTTGGTCATCTATTCCGGATTACTACTTTTGGCGAGTCTCACGGCGGTGGCGTGGGAGTTGTGATTGATGGTTGTCCTCCGCAACTAGAAATTTCGGCACAAGAAATCCAAGTTGAACTAGATAGAAGGCGGCCGGGACAAAGTAAAATTACGACACCTCGGAAAGAAGCGGATACCTGCGAGATTTTATCAGGGGTATTTGAGGGCAAAACTTTGGGAACGCCGATATCAATTTTGGTGCGAAACAAAGACACTCGTCCGCAAGACTATGATGAGATGGCCGAAAAGTATCGCCCTTCTCATGCCGATGCAACTTATGATGCAAAATATGGGATTCGCAATTGGCAGGGTGGGGGTAGGTCGTCAGCGCGTGAGACAATTGGTAGAGTAGCGGCAGGTGCGATCGCTAAAAAAATTCTCCGCCAAGTTGCTAATGTGGAAGTTATTGGTTACGTCAAGCGCATCAAAGATTTAGAAGGTGTAGTGGATGCAAATACTGTTACTTTAGAACAAGTGGAAAGCAACATCGTCCGCTGTCCTGATGCTGAATGCGCCGAACGCATGATTGAATTAATCGAGCAAACTGGCAGACAAGGCGATTCTATTGGCGGTGTAGTAGAATGTGTGGCGCGAAATGTCCCCAAAGGTTTGGGCGAACCAGTATTTGATAAATTAGAAGCTGATATTGCTAAAGGTGTGATGTCTTTGCCTGCTAGCAAAGGTTTTGAAATAGGTTCCGGCTTTGGCGGAACGCTGTTAACAGGAATTGAGCATAACGACGAATTTTATATTGATGAAAATGGCGAAATTCGCACCGTAACTAACCGTTCTGGTGGCATTCAAGGGGGAATTTCCAATGGAGAAAATATTATTTTGCGAGTTGCTTTTAAGCCGACAGCAACAATTAGAAAAGAACAAAAAACAGTCACTCGTGAAGGCGAAGAAACGCTTTTAGCCGCAAAAGGAAGACACGATCCTTGTGTGTTACCGCGTGCAGTTCCGATGGTTGAAGCAATGGTGGCGTTGGTGTTGTGCGACCATTTACTGCGGCATCACGGTCAGTGTAAGGTGCTGTAAAGTTACACTCTGACTAAGAGAAAATATTTTTTTCTAGGGTGGGTATCTATAACTAACTCGCCCTTTTTTACTAGTGTTTTCAACAAATGACCAGATTCATTCATGACCAATTTGCGAAAGACTACCTTGAACAATTACTCACGCCATACGGTGAAGTTCAAGCACCCCGGCGAGTTGCAGGAGAAGTTAGACAAATTGACGTTTATTTTATTCCCAAACCACAATCAACCACTATTCCAAACACGCTAGGTTTATTAGGTCAGTTTGCCGCTACTCCATCCTTATTTGAGCCTTTTCGTAACGCTGCATCTGCTACAGAAATTTGCGATTGTATCTTAAAACTATTAGAGGTACGCGGCGATTTACAACGACAAGCAAATCGAAATAGCACTCGCATTCTCGAATCTGATTTACCAAAATTATGGATTTTTACACCCACAGCATCAGCCCAAATATTATCAGGATTTGGTGCTAACCCAAAAGATGACTACTTGCCTGGGATACACTTCATGCCAGAATATTTGCGTACTGCTATAGTCGCAATTCATCAGTTACCTTCTATCCCAGAAACTTTATGGTTAAGAATCATCGGTAGAGGAAACGTTCAAAAGCAAGCAATTGACGAATTAGAAGCGCTTACTCCTGATAACCCTTTCCGCAAAGCAACGTTAGAATTATTGTACAACTTACAACAAAACTTACAAGTTACTCAAAATCAAAACGAAGAAGACAGGGAATTGCTTATGCGATTAGCACCACTTTACCAACAAGACCGAGAACAAGCGATACAAGAAGGGGAACAACGAGGAATTCAGCAAGGAGTTCAGCAAGGAGAACGTTTGGTAGTGGAAAATTTGCTTAAAGTTCGCTTTGGTGAAATAGATAATCAGCTTCAAGCAATTATAGAACCTTTATTAAGTTTGCCACCAGAAGAGTTTACGCCTTTACTCTTACAGTTATCGCGTCAAGAATTAATTGATAGGTTTCGCTAATATCAAATCATTTTGATTTTGGGTTTGTTTTACTCATGAATCAGTAAACCAAAAAGTTTTTCTCCAAAGAGCGATCGCTAAAATATTTACATTT